>CALLFA010000174.1 GCA_937997635.1 uncultured Saprospiraceae bacterium
GTGCCTAAGTACATGTAAAGCATAAAGGAGCTGTGTAATTTCCAATCTGTCTTTAGATGGCTAGGGTTAAAATCGAGGCTGGCACAAAAAGTGAGGATGCTTTGAAAGACAGCACCTAGATTGTCAAACACCGGTTGGACAACAGCCAATTGTTCGTGCTTAAGAAGAATGGTATTTGCATTCCAAATGACAGCATCTCTTTCCGTATTTTGATTTGCAGAAACAGCATCCATCATTGCAAATCCGTTTACAATTTCCTGGTAATGCGGAGAGTCTTTGACAAGTGTCCGAAGACCATCAAGACCAAGTGTCAAATATGCTTCGTGCACCCAGGCAATATCATTATAGATCATTGTATTCAAATGTCTAATGAGATTGAGATCAGAGAATAGACTTCTATGGTGAGTGGCAGCAGCTAAATTTTTAATCTCTATGCTTTTTATTTTGTACGGAAGCATAGCGATCCCGACATGGTGTGACGCAAAGGCTGCCATTCCCGCCCATTTGAATAAATCAGGCCTTTGCAAATACAGTTCTGCGTAAGATGCAGTAATTGCATGATTGCGTGCTACAGCATCCTTTTCAGAAGGTAAGCCGTTCATGTACTTCTGCTTCCACTCTGCAATAGTATTCATGCTCAATCAAACAATTGAAATCAAATTTAGTTATTCCATAGTGGATTCATGTCGTAGTTGAAGGTTGAATGAGGCTTTGGGATTCTCATGATTAGCTTTCGAGGCTGCACCTATATTAGCCTATATTGCTACACTGGGATTAGCCTCGAGCAAGACCTTTTCAATTACAAACTTGGTTTGAGCCAAGACGAAACCTTATTTATGTTGAGGCGAGACGCCAACAACGACGCACACCAATATAGTAGTGGTTTTTAGAGTGTGAAATTTTATTTACTCGGTCTTTTTGAGGGCTTCCAGCTGTTTGGCGAAGGATAAGTCATTTCCCATAGCTCATCTGAAGTAGGGAATCGATCTACATCTCCTTCCGTGCCTTCTTCCATATCCATTCCATAGATCTGAAGTCCATTGGTGGAATAGGTATATCTGATATTTAACCGTTCTGCATAATCTTTGGCTTGACTTACACCTTGTGTATAATAGACGTCTCTTGCCTTTGCTTCTATGACGGCTAGTCTTCGATTCTTGTATTCAAGAACATAGTCTGCTTTAATAACGCTTGTTCTTCGATTCTCGCCATTGGGTAAGCGACCTACGATACGACCTTTTGTGATAGGAAATTCTAAACGAATACGACTACCTTCGATTTCTCCCCAACCCGCTTCTCGCAAGGCTGGATTTATAGTCATATTTCGTTTGTTCTTCGTTCACTTGATTGAAATTTGCCAGTAACCACCTTTATCGGAGCCAATCCTTTCAATGGCATTCTCTTTCAGCTCGTTGAAGTATTTCTGCACTGTCCTTGAACTTACTCCTAAATAATTTGAACCTTTTTCTGCAGTTATACCTGGATTAGCTGCTATCAAGAACAACAAAATCGCTTTTTTATCACCAAATTTACTACGAAACTCCTTAGATGTTTCTCCGAAGTTTCTACGAAGCTTCTCCGAAGGTATACTTCTATCCATTTCAACAAAATCGATAAAAAGGCCGTAATAATTAGCTATCAGCTCTATGCTATATTCTACGTCATACGTGAGTTGCACAGCAGTTTCTACGAAGCTTCTACGAAGTTTCTCCGAAATATCCACTTTATAGAGCGTAACCTCAATACCACCATCTTTTTCGACAATCTCAGGATCAGGAAGACCTGCTTCTTTGCAAGTCTTATAAATTTTTAATGTACCACGTCCCCATGTGTCAATGTAACCAGCTTTAAAGCAGACATCGGCAATGAGCGGGTTAGGCGGTTTAGAGTTATGCTCCGTTTTAAGGCTCTCAATGGTTAGACCAGAAGGTAAAGCACCTTCGTTCCAAATGGATAATCGATCATCAAAAACCCTAAGCTGAATAGCGGCTCCACCATACTTCTTATGCACTAATGCATTAAGTAGCATTTCTCGCAAGGCAGCAACAGGATATTCATCTTTTTCTTGCCTCATCATACCTACAAAGTCCACAGGACGTGTCAAAAATTTATGGTTCAGCTGTGTTTGTACTTCTTGAAGTGTATAGATCAAATTGCCTTCTACAAGCTCTTGAAATTTCAGGTCTTCACTATCCTCACCAAATCGACCGATCATCACTTTGCAATTCGGAACAAATTGATTAGGGTCTTTTGCAAATAAAATAATGCCGGATCGCTTAATCTGATCATCTTGGGTAACACGAAGTTTTTGCATGATCTCTAGGTCAGTAAGATCATCTGTTTCTGGCAATCTTCCTTTTTCATTACTATCGGTTATTAATTTCTGGATAGAATTAGGATCAATGTCTGTAATAATGGCATTGTCAACTATGATTTCATCCCAGGTTTTTCCGGATTTCTTAAGTAGAAATTCAACTAACTCAGGACCGTTAAGTTCTCTTGTAGTACTTCCAGATCGGATATAATATTTCCCTTTGTATGAGATAGCATTGGTATATGTTTGGATAGAAATTTCGATAATATCCTTACCATCTTTTTCAATTAGATTGACAATAGAAACTATACCTAATCGATCAACAATTTTTGAAGGAATATCTTCAAGTAAAGACTTGGCATCTGTAACGCCAACTGTAGTCCCAGAATCATCAATTCCAATAGTTAATGTGCCACCTTCTGTATTAGCAAATGCACAGATCGTTTTGAGATATTCATCTCTCCAATTTTGTTTCCATTCTATGTTTTGTGCTTCTGCCAATTGTCTATATGCTCTTTATTGTCTGAACAGGATTTTTAAGATAAAAAGATGATCATGATTGTTTGTTCTTAAGCTTCTTATTAAATACTCGATGATAATGAATTCTTTCTCCTTCAAAGTTAATAAGCAAACCATCACTAATGTTATAAGCTTCACAATAGTTAATAGCTTGTGCTTTATGTACACCTTCCAGTTTTTCGATAGCTTTGATCTCTACCATGACTTTGTTTTCGACAAAGAAATCAACTCGCCTGGAACCTACAGACTCTCCTTTATATTCCAATGGCATCATATGACCCTGATTCAACATCTATTGATTCATTAATTTCAAGCACTCTAATTTCTTTATCAATCATTTCAAAATATTTATTTCAGTTGTGTTAATCTGTTATTTGCCGATCAAAACTTTAATTGCATATTTTGCCTAACTCACCCATAAAGCTAACAAATCCCCACGTTCTTTATCTCCAAATTTGAAATCCAAACTCATCCAAATAACTTTCTTTTCCAAGACAAATATGCATTTACCGTTTAAATCACCTGCTGATTAATTCTTCAGGCGAGACGCCTTCAAGGACGTGTTTTTGAACTTGACGCCTACATCAAAAAAAGCGATAACAGTTCATCGAATAAATTCGACGCTACAAAACGCAAACTCCCAAATAAGTGAGGTTGCAGTTATCCAATCTCCATTAAGCCTTTATATTAGCTTTCTGTTATACTTTTATAGACTTGTATTGCTTATAAATATTATCTCTCTCACAAATGAAATCAAATCGCACCTTTGATCCTACCGTCGACGATCAACATTGGCAGACCCTCTTTGAAACTCACTTTCAAAACATGCAATCCCTCAATGCAATTTCGACACTGTGGATTTCTGGGTTTTCTAAACTTGGGATTGACAACAGCAAAAGACCCTTGGCCGAAGATCTGACCAAAGCAATACAACCTTATGAACCCTATACGTTTATCCAGACTTCGCAAAACATCATTTTGGAACAAATCGATTGGTATCGGCATATCGCTAATTATGAAATGCCATTGACAAGTTTTGTACGTACACCAGAAGAATTGGATTATTGTGATGAGCCAGATATCTGGCATGACATCATGGGCCACATTCCATTCCTTGCAGAAAAGGCATATTCGGAGATGTATCAACTTTTAGCTAAAACCTATATACAGGCGTATGAATCTCAACGATCCGATCTTTTGAGTGAGTTAGGTTTTATTGGTGGCATGTTGATTGAATTGGGATTAATAAACGAACACGCTGGTCTGAAAGCCTTTGGCGCAACATTCTATTCATCTACAGAAGTAGTGGAAGCGTTTAAGCCAGAAAACCAACTTGTATTTACGAAAGAAGCTCTGCAATCTGGTGAATCATACGATAGACATAGCTTTCAAGGTAAATATTACATATTTGATTCAATGGAACAATTGGTAGATGTGATCAATGACATTAATCAGAGATTGTAAACCCCGCGCAATTGAGTGTAACCTATTAATAAGCCGAGCTAAATATTAATTATTGCTAACAGCTTTTATAATTTTCATTAATTTAAAGAGCTATAAACCTACAGTAAAGACATTCATCTATGAAAGCACTCTGTTCATACATCGTCATCATTAGCATACAAGTACTATTGATACACAACATCTGTTTGGGACAAGAACGAATTATCCCTCTTTGGCCAGAAGGCATCATCGACAACACTGTTACCAAAGAAGCAGAGACGCACGACAGATCAAGAGACATCTTGTGGATCACACAAGTACAAGAACCTACACTAGAAATTTTTCTGCCAGTCAAAAAGAATGCAAACGGAAAAGCAATTGTCATTTGTCCAGGAGGAGGTTATGCTGGATTAGCTTATGATTGGGAAGGAACAGCAATTGCAAAATGGTTAAACTCCATAGGCGTAGCTGCTTTTGTGCTAAAATATAGATTGCCAATTGCAGATACGAATGAATCGAGCACAATTGTTCCGTTGACTGACGCACAGCGCGCAATCAGATTAGTGAGACATCATGCTGAAACATGGAACGTGTCAGCAGACCAAGTCGGCATCATGGGATTTTCAGCAGGCGGCCATCTGGCTTCTACACTAGCCACTCATTACGATGAAGCTACAGTATCAAAACCTACTGATATTGATACAATAAGTGCTCGGCCAGATTTCGCTATGCTGGTTTATCCCGTCATAAGCATGCAAGCTGCATATACCCACATGGGCTCTAGAAATAATCTCATTGGAACGCAACCTAGTGAGCATTTAATCAATCACTATTCTAATGAGTTACAAGTGACAGATCAGACACCACCCACATTCTTAGTGCACTCAACAGATGATAAATCTGTTCCAGTAAAAAATAGTTTGCTGTTTTACGAAGCATTAGAGAAATCTGGTGTCCCAGCAGAAATGCACATTTATCCGCAAGGTGGACATGGTTTTTCTTTAGGAATACGTGGAGGTCATGAACAAACATGGATTCATCGAATGAAAGAATGGTTAGACAATTTAATGTATTAAGTTTTTAATCTATCCAGATGTCTTTAAAATAGTACACCTGTCGCCATTACGAAGCCTCCAATTCCACCTAATGCAACTTTAGGTTGGGCATAAATGTAAAGGTCACCTATCGGAATCCTAAATTCAGCTCCAAAGTTAATACCAACATCTGAGTTGCTTCTAAAAAATGAGCTGGCACGGGCAATACTTAGACCGGCAATTGTGGACAATTCGATAGAATCTCCAAGCGTCGTAAGATAATATTGACCATCGATATCCACAGACCATAAACTTCCTCCATCTACAAAATAGTAAGAAAATGCTAAGACAGCTTCCATCGGTTTATCAATTGCGTCTTCAAGATTATATATTGTTTTACCCTGAACACCTAAAAAACCGCCACCATCAGTGGCATAGGTTAAACCCGCTCCAAAACTAAGTTGCCCAAGAGATATAGTCGCAAATGCAAATAATGCAACGCATGTGATTATAATTTTTTTCATGTTTTTGTTTGTTTGATTTTATAATGGTCGCAACATCCGAAGTAGAAAGGCCCAACTTATGTTAGTTAATTACTCTACATTAATTGTGATAGATTCTTCAGTAACCATTGATTCGTCATCAACCGCCGTTATTGTTATAATATCCCTACCAGCCTGTGAAATCGTAGGGACTTCAACACCTAAACCATCTAAGACAATACGTGATCGATCTGGTTCATTAGAAAGGTTAAGCTCCGTTTCAAAAAATAAGTCAATTTCTGAAGAAATTGTAACAGAAGTAATAAGACCATCATCAGTAATAGTGCCCCCTATTAGGAGGATGTCTCCACTAGTAAATGTTTGTCCTTCAAAAGGAGAGGTAATCGTTATTTCTGGTGAATTACCACAAGACGCAAGCATTAACCCCATTGCTGCTATCATTAATAATCTTTTCATTTTAAATAAATTTTTTACGTGTTTTAATTATGATCTAGCATAGTTACTACATGTTAACAGGTCATTCTTCAAGGTATTCCTTCATTCTCATTTATAGTGGTTTTCCACTAGTATTGGTAAAGTGATGAGCACCTTGGTTGAGCGGTATAGAAATAAGCAGATGCTTTGGAAAAGGATCTAATTGTGTTGCGTTTAGTAGCTCCGACTGATTAATACACTAAACAGACGATAAATCTGTTCCTGAAAAATTAGTATGTTGTTTTATGAAGCATTAGAAAAATCTGGTGTCCCTGCAGAAATATACATTTCTCCGGAAGGTGGACAGGTTTTACTTTTGGAGTAAATGGAGGACATGAGCAAACTTGGATACTTAGATTAAAAGAGTGGCTGGACAGTTTGTAGCTTTTTATATTCAATCAACTGTACACACTAATGACCAAAGACCGCTGATGTGGTGCATTTCTGAATTCACATAAATAAATGCCTTGCCATGTACCTAGTGATAATCTTCCGTTTTCTATTGGAATGGAAATCGAACTGCCAACTAAGGTCGACTTTATATGTGCAGGCATATCATCAGGGCCTTCCATATCATGAGTGATGAATGGCATTCTCTCTTTAACGATGTGATTAAAATAACTTTCAAAATCGACGAGTACTGACGGATCGGCATTTTCATTGATGGTTATGCCAGCAGAGGTATGCTTGATGAAAACATGCATTATTCCATTCTGAGGTAACTCAGGGACAACATGTAAAATGTCACGGGTAATCAAATGAAACCCTCTCCCGTAAGCAGGTAGTGTGGTATGAAAATGTGATACCACTAATGCAATGGTTCTTGATAGCAGCCAATTGGTGATCCAGGTGGCATAGCAGGAATCTCTGGTAAGACTACTTCTTCACTATCACTCAATCCTTTTTTAGCAAGCAGTTGAATGTACTTAGCAAAATCACTTGTCCCACTTTGCATATTGGTCAAAAAAGCAGTTGCCGCAACTGCCACGTGCGCACTCACTTTTTTATTGGTTGCCAACTTCACCAAATGGTTTACCATTGCCAGCTGATTGCTTTCACCGATCAATGACTCATAACCACCAGATGACATGCCAATTTGAGTATAAATGTGCGCTAGATAATCACTCAACTGCATATCAATCCCATTAATTTTATTCTGTTGATTGATGCGTTCGAGACGTTCGTGATGAAGCAAGAATCCGAGCATGTGGTTGGTATACGTTTGAGCTGCAGCTACAGGATCGAAGGTCAAACCTGTATTACTTTTGAACGATTCTCTCGATTTACGAAAGCCATGTGCTGGGGGTGGAATCAAATCCAGAATCGATTGTGGCAATACAAGAGCTTTAGGTTGCATCGTTGCCAAAATTGCATTCAAGGCCGATGTTTGAGTATCATAATCAACTGGGCTAACTGTTTGGTTATTGGAGTCTCCTTTTACAGTGTAAGCATAATCAACACCACCGACTAATCGAGCAACAGCTTCTGCCTGATAGCGCTGCCCGTAATACAAAGGCACCAATACTTTTTCTAATTCTGAG
The DNA here is from genome assembly GCA_937997635.1 of uncultured Saprospiraceae bacterium. Classification (GTDB taxonomy): domain Bacteria; phylum Bacteroidota; class Bacteroidia; order Chitinophagales; family Saprospiraceae; genus CALFUK01. The sequence goes on from CALLFA010000174.1 coordinate 7,829, forward strand.
AGTGGTGTACCGTTTGTAATCGTATTCAAGCCAAAGTTCTTCAATCCAGTTTGCCGCACTGACATCATCCGATTTAATTCCTCTACAATATCAGTTCCATTATCCCATAAATGTCCTCTAGGGTGTGCTCCCCCGCTTGGTCTTGCGTCTCGATCTGATATAAATTGCAATTTTTTCTCTTGTGCTTCTTTTATCAAGTTTGCAAGTCCTTCCTCTTCATTATCGTAATGACCATAGCCGTAGCGAATGGTAAATTTGTCCCATTCTCCTATCTTATCATCATAAGCTTTTTGCACATTTATGTCATTGCCTTCTTGATAAATAGAGGGGTGTGGATAATCCATGACAGATGCTTTATTGTTATAAGAAGCAGCAAAATTATGAGACAAGCCGATCGTATGTCCAATCTCATGAGCAGACAATTGGTTCAGTCTTGCCAGTGCTAATGCAGTCATGCGACTGTGGTTATTGTCGTCATTTTCAAATGGACTTAAGAGGCCTTGTGCAATCATGAAATCCTGTCTTACTCTTAATGAGCCGAGACTCACATGGCCTTTTATTATTTCTCCAGTTCGAGGATCCGTTACCGAAGCTCCATAGGACCACCCTCTGGTACTTCGATGCACCCATTGAATCATGTTGTATCTCACATCCATTGGATCAGCACCTTCTGGCAATTCTTTTATCTGAAATGTCCCTTCTGCATAACCAGCAGCTTGAAACGCTTGATCCCACCACAGTCCTCCTTTAATCAGTGCAGACTTGACTGGTTCTGGACAGCCAGAATCGATGTAGTACACAATTGGCTCCACTGCTTCACTGACAGCTGCATCAGGATTCTTTTTTTCTAGTCTATGCCGGCGTATGTATTTTTTCTCTATAGGCTCATGGATTGGTGTTGCATAATCAAAATAGGAAATACTATTAAAGGCAGAAAAAGGATGAAACACCCTCTTCTTATATCCATCATCAGGTAATCTGATAAAGGAGTGATGTTGTCTTACCGTAATGTTTTTGGCATCAGGAACGACAGTTTGTAATTGCTTGCCAGTAGGATCTCCTTGAAACGTCAACAACACATCAAATTCTGAATTATCAGGAAAATTCTTTGTGCGTTCTTCCCAAAGAGCTGATTTGCTTTTATCCAATTTATAGCTGCCTTCTTTTGAGCGCTTTAGTCTGCCTGTGACGTCATGAGCGTCCCTCATTAAAAAAGTAGAAAGGTCAACTTTATACGGCGCACTTGCTGCTTCCTTAAACGCAAATCCCCAAATCACAGATTGCGCAAATGCTTCTTCAACAGCAGCTCTCTCTTTTTCATTATCGCTAATGGCACGATACTCTAAATTTGGCTCGACCAATAAAATCTTATTCCCTGCCTTGATAAACTTGACCACTCTTGTAGAGCCTAACTGTCCTCGATCAAGTCCAATATCATTCGAGCCTATGCCTGCAGACAAAGAGTTGACATATAAGAATTCTGTATTTAATTGTTTGTCGGTGATTTGTAATTCAACACTACCATTGGGCTTTATTTCATAATCAAAGAAACCAGCCATCTGTTGACTTGATAATGTATGTAGTCCAAATAGCAGGACAAAAGCAGTTATAAAGATTCTCATGGACGCTTTTTTTCAGCAAAATAATAAAAGATAAATGCCCCCGCAGTAATTAACAGTCCAAAGAATTCTCTTACCAACTCTATGTATAAGGATTCTGCCTTCATGGAAGACGCTATAGATGGCATTCCATCTTTGACCCAACTGATTACATCAGGAATGTACCCAAGTGATATGCCAAGGCTCAACAACCCACCAATCATCAACGGATACTTTGATTTATTCGTAAAGGTAAACAGCAAAATACACACGGCAACATATAAGTACATGGCGACCCATAACCATGGGTCAGGATCATTTATTTGAACAATGGCAAAAACGATAAACAGTGCAGCTATTATAATATTTAGATACTTTTTCATTTCAAGCTTTTGAGGAGTACTCTGTTTTCAAATACATCTGTATAAGATACGTACACGCTTTGGTTGTCACTAAGGATTCTTGGAAATCCGCTTTTACGACTGCTGCTCGTTTTGCCAACAACGTAATGTTGTTGTCGTACGCCGTTGACATCAAACACATCAAGTTGGACGATAGCTGTATCTTTTTCTGCTTCTATCGAACTGATAACAATATTATCTTGGTGGATGCTAATGTCCAATCGACCCATGACTGTTTGCCCAGAATCAATCGTGATTGGATCTCCAAATGATTGGCCACAATTATCAGAAATAGCAAGTCTCGTCGTGGAAATTGAATCATGTACAGTAAACCAAGTAGCAGCTACTAGATTGCCATCTGCCGCTATACGTGGACCATTAACAGGACACCCATTTATTCTCCATCCTATCGTATCTAGCGGTCTAGGGTCCGTCCAGTCTCCATTAATGTATCGCACATAGTAAGCGTCTCTATATTCTTTGTCAGATCGATTTCTGTAAACAGCAATAGGTCCACAATCTGCCATGGCCACATCTGTTTGGCAACACTCGCACACCTTGTTATCGATCAATTGTCTCATTGAAATATTGCCATCAGATCCTACAATTGCTGACCTTAAAGTCATTGCTCCATTTCCATGAACATGATCAGAATCATCAGAATATTCTTCGCCAAGCATGTTACGTCCATCAAGCCAGACCATCATGATGTCTTCATTATATTGACAGCTAGATACAAATCCGTGCTCTGCTGAAACGCCATCATTGTGGACAACTTTAGCTTCAGACCACGAATCTCCTTGATTAGCCGAAAGGCTCATTCTCACATCATAATCATAGGTACCTTCTCCACTCATGTGTAGCCAATACGTCAATAGATTGCCATTTTCAAAACTGGTCAAACCAGGAAAATCTGCCCAATTTACAAACCAGTCCGAGCTTCTGGAAACTTCCATAGCATTGCCTTGTGCAGTTACATTTTTAAAGAATAACACATCTTCATCTTTAGAACTTTCTACCCAACTTATATGAAGATCGTTATTGACTAGTGCAAGATTCGACAGGCTACTGGTTTGAGGTAATTTCAATACAGTAGAGAATTCTTTTTCAACAACATCAAGTTGACAAGACAGCAAAAAAAAGAGCAAAAAGAAAAAAATGTAGTACCTCATTCGTGTATAAACTAATCCAATTCACTCAATTCTTGAGCTCGTCGGAATGCTGATTCTATTCCTTCCTGATATCCTTCTTTGACTCGTTGATTTTTGAAACTTGCAAATGCTGCTGCAGTGGTGCCTCCTTTTGATGTCACTTTGGCTATCCATTCATCACAGGTATAATCGTGTTTATTAAATAATTCTATGGCGCCTTTAAACGTTTGGTAGGATAGCAATTCTGCTTCAGATTGAGTAAAGCCTAGTTGCTTTGCTGATTCAATCATGCCTTGCATAAAGTAGAAAACATAGGCAGGACCTGAACCTGAAATTGCTGTTGCAGCATCTATCATGGTTTCATCATCCGTATATACTGTTTTGCCAGAAGCACTCAACAAGTTTTGAACCATAGCCAATTCTATTCTTGTCACCGCTTCTGAAGAAGAGAAAACGGACATCCCTGTGCCAATTTGAGAAGGCAAATTCGGCATCACTCTCACCACCTTTTGCAAGCCAAGTCCTTTTTGGATCGTATTGATTTTAACACCTGCCATGATAGATAGGACTACTTGCTGTTCGTTGATGTAGGGTTTAACCGTAGAAAATAATTGTTGGATATCTTGAGGCTTTACAGCCAGTATGATCAGATCGGTATCTTCTATGTAATCATCTGGTTCGCCGAAGACAGTACCAAGTTCAAGTTTTTTTAACTCATTTGCTTTTTTCATCGATTTCTCGAGAATAAGCATATTCCGATGATCAACAATTTTAGAATTGATGAAACTCTTTGCGAATGTCAAACCCATATTTCCACCGCCAACAATTAATATCTTCATACTACGAAAGTACTCAATTGAATTAAAATTAATCAATGAACAGAGATTGTAGTACTTTAGAATTCGACAAAATCAAAAGCTGAATAGACGTTAATGAAAAAATTCAGACAATCATGGAGGTGGTATGGTCCTGACGACCCTGTCAGTTTATCCGATGCGAAACAAGCAGGGGCAACAGAAATCGTTACTGCCCTTCACCATATCCCAATGGGAGAAATTTGGACTGTTCGTGAAATAGAAAAAAGAAAAGCTGAAATAGAAGATGCAGGTTTAGTGTGGGGTGTGGTCGAGAGTATACCAGTACATGAAGACATAAAGACAAGATCCAATAATTTTCAAACCTATATAAATGCATACAAGGAGTCGATTCGAAATCTAGCTCAGGTTGGCGTGAAGATTGTCACTTACAATTTTATGCCTGTTGTTGATTGGACGCGTACGGATTTACATTTCCAATTGGCTGATGGGTCAAAAGCTCTGCGTTTTGGTACTAAGGCTATGATTGCATTTGATGCATTTATTTTAAAAAGGAATGGTGTTGAAAATGATTATTCAGCACAACAACTGGAAGACGCAAAAACATATTTAGCCGACTTAACAGAGGAAGAAGAAGCAACATTAATCAGAAATATAACAGCTGGTCTTCCTGGGTCAATGGCTGCAAAAACAAATTCATTAGATTCATTTAGAGCTTTGGTTGAAAATTACAAAGGCATGGAAGCGGCGACACTTCGAGAACACTTACTGTTGTTTTTAGATGAGATCGTACCAGTTGCAGAAGTGTCAAGTGTTAGGCTTGCCATCCACCCTGATGACCCACCATTCAGCTTATTTGGACTGCCAAGAGTGGTGAGTAAACAAGAAGACGTGAAAGCTATTTTTGATAGAGTCGATTCGATTGCAAACGGTTTATGCTTTTGTACTGGATCCTTTGGCGTCAGTCCTACCAATGATTTAGTCAGTATGTTGAAGGAATTTGGCCCTAGAATTCATTTTGTACATCTACGAGCTACAAAGAGAGAAGAAGATGGCAGTTTCTATGAGGCACAACATTTGAATGGGGACGTGGATATGTATGCGGTTGTTAAAGAATTGGTCAATATCCAACAAACAAGGAATGAATCCATACCGATGAGGCCTGATCATGGACATGTCATTCTTTCAGATTTAGATAAGAAGACGAATCCTGGCTATTCAGGCATTGGTAGATTAAAAGGGCTTGCGGAGTTGAGGGGATTGGAATTAGGGATTATAAAGTCGATGTGATCGC
>CALLFA010000175.1 GCA_937997635.1 uncultured Saprospiraceae bacterium
ACATTGACAAAGGGTAAGTTGATGAAATCAATACCAGCAGTACCTGCTCTCTCCATTACTTTTTCTGATAAGGAGTCTCCAAAATTTTCAATATCTGACACCTTTATTTTCATGACTGCTCTGTTAGAGTTAGCCATCAAAATATAACGTTGACCTTCTTTTTCCATTTCAATCATATCAAGAGGCGTATTCCAATTACCCAACTCAGCAACTGTACGACCTTTCATGTGCTCACCATTTTTGAGGCCATCAACTGGGAAAACCACTAATGGCGTACACGTATAACTAGCGAGTATTTGCTGTTTGTTGTTTATTGTTACAGGTGTAAATGTTTTTATCGGAGCATGTGTCTCGTATTTTCCATGAGCTGCATGATAAATCTCTAAAGAACTCTGCATTTCTTCATCACTAAATGGAAATGCCAACGCCCTGAATGTTGAAGCAAATTCAGCATTACTCAAACCACTTACCATCACCTTACCGTCAGTATATCTCAAATCAGAAATTGCCCACTTGCGTAATGAGTTCCCACGTCTATCTTCTGCTTCGACTGAAACAGCATTGCTAATTGCAGTTTTTGAATGACTAACATGATCAATAGACACTGCTTCTAGCGTATTGTTGTTGACAAGAAAGAGTAGTGATTTGCCAGAACTGTGATTGACAGCTAAGTATACATTTTCAGTAGCGGGATCTACAGCAAGATCTATTATTTGAAATTGATCACTTGTCGTACCCAGTAAATTACTCAATTGTGCTTCTAGATCTTCAATGGCCATGATGTCATTTGTTGCTTTGGCTTGATTAGACAAGTCTATAGCTACAATTTGAGCAGCATCACTATCACCTACAAAGAGAATACTTTCAGGACCAAAAGCCAGAGCGTGTATACTCTGTATGTCCGGGTTACCTATAACAAAGTCTTCTGTCAGATCATTTGACCATAATGAGGAACAGGTCAACAAAGAGAATAAAAGAAGTGCAGCTAATTGTTTCATAAAATGTTATTTAGTTTGACTTTGAGAACTAATTATAAACAATGGGAAAGCAAAGAATGTTTATATCTGTATCATATGTATTCATCAGCATATGAAAGGCTGATACCAATGTTGAGAATCCAGCTTTTTAATGCGATATTTGCACCCGCATTACTAACACATGCAATCCATGAGGTATTTATTAAGTAAAGTATTGTTTCTAATAAGTATCGTTACCTATACACAAGGCGCGTTATACAACATTACTGGCACTGTAACAGAATCCAATTCTAACCAAGCGATAGAGTATGCCACTGTGGTTGCCAAAGACATGGTGACTAATGATATACTTGCAGGAACCACAACAGAAACAGGTGGTAAATTTGAGTTAGCTGTAGCCAAACAAGACGTCTTCATAGAAATAAGTTTTATAGGATATAGCTCATTGGTGTTGAATGATATTTCATTTGTTAATAATCATGCGTCTTTAGGTAATGTCACGCTAGGCCCTGATGCTTTTGCTTTAGAAGAAGTCACTGTCAGCGCCGCCAAATCCACGACCGAATTTAAACTAGACAAACGAGTATTTAATGTTGGTGCAGATCTCAGTTCTTCGGGTGGAAGTGCACTGGAGGTTTTGTCTAATGTGCCTTCCGTCAATGTCAACATAGAAGGACAAATTTCACTTCGTGGATCAACTGGTGTACAAGTGCTCATCAATGGCAAACCATCTATACTCGCAGATGAAGGTGGCAATGCTCTTGGCACAATTACTTCCGATATGATTGATAAAATCGAAGTGATTACCAATCCTTCTGCAAAATACGAAGCTGAGGGTACAGCAGGGATTATCAATATTGTCTTGAAGAAAAATGAAAAGAATGGGCTTAATGGATCTATCTCCGTCAATACTGGAGTCCCGCATAATCACAGTGTCGGCTTGAGTCTAAATAGACGAACGGAAAAATTCAATCTATTCACTCAGTTGGGTGTCGGTTACAGAGAATTGCCGACAGACTTAGCATTCATATCTGAAGATAAAGCAAACAACAGCAGGCTTAGTTCTACTGGAGAAGAATTTAGAAATGAACTCTTCTACAATCTGATTTTAGGTACTGATTATTACTTCAATCCACAAAACGTCATTACACTGTCTGGGAGTTTTGCGTATGAGATTGAAGACCAGCCTTCCATGACAAATTTTCAATTGGTTGAAAACGGGTCTTTGATTAGCGAATGGAATAGAAATGAAGTCACAGAAGCTACAAATCCAAAGGTTCAATACGAGTTACAATACAAAAGAGAGTTTACAGATCACAAAGACCATCAATTGTTGTTCAGTGCCGTAGGTCGATTTTTCGGTAAAGAACAATCGAGCGTTTTTGACAATACATTTACAACAGGAGTAAATAACCTAACACCCCAAGAAACAGAAACTGCTTTTGAAGAAGGTAAATACACATTCAACTTAGACTACACCAAACCGATAAATAAAGAAGTGACAGTAGAAGCAGGGACTCAATATTTGATTAACGATGTCAGCAATGATTTCGAAGTGAGAGATTTAGTCAATAGTGAATTTGTTTCAAATCCAGGCTTCACTAACCTTTTTGAATATGGCCAGAAGGTACTTGGTGTCTATGGTACGGCGTCTTATGAAGGAAGTGTCTGGGGAATCAAAGGCGGTCTTAGATTAGAAAATACAGACATCTCTACCCTATTGGTAAACACCAATGAAGCCAACAATCAAAACTTTACGGATCTGTTTCCGTCGGCACACACCTCTCTTAAATTAACTGAAGCGATTTCGTTTCAAGCAGGCTATTCTCGACGAATATATAGGCCGCGTTTGTGGGACCTAAATCCATTTTTCAACATAAGAAATAACTTTAATTTCAGAGCGGGGAATCCAGATTTACAACCTGAGTACACAGACAGTTATGAGGTGGGAGGTATTTTTATTTTTGATCAAATCTCATTAAATGTCAATGGCTACTACAGATTAACAAATAATAAAATCGATCGCATCGCTGTGTTCACTGACAATGTCACCGTAACTAGACCAGAGAATGTCGGCATCAACAAAGCTGCTGGCGTAGAAGCAAATTTTAAATATACAGCTAGTAAAAGGATCACACTCAATGGTGATTTCAACTACAACATCTTCCAACGAGAAGGCATGTTTAGTGATCAGGTTTTTGATTTTTCTGCTGACCAATGGACTGGTGAATTGACAATGAAATCCAAACTTAGCAAGGCCTTCGACATTGAAATATCAGGACAACATGAATCAAGAGTAGAAACCGTACAAGGCATTCGATCAGCCAATACATATGCCAACTTAGGCCTACGATACAAAATTCTCAACGGCAAAGGTGTTTTGAATTTTAGCATCAGAGATGTATTTGCTACACGCATTGATAAGTTAACTATAGACAACCAAGAATTTTTTCTGTTTTCTGAAAGACAGAGAGGTCGATTCATCACGTTTGGATTTAGCTATGGATTTGGCAAAGGTGAAGCGATGCAATATTCTGGAAGGCGGAGATAAAAATCGGCAAAACCGCATGGCATGTAGCGACGAATTTATTCGTTGTTCTATTTCTTCTTTGTTGCAAGCAATACGCCAATAGGTTGAAAACCTTTGGCTCACGTTTAGGTGTCAGGTGAACAAATGGTCTCCCAACTTCTTTGTGGCGTCAAACCGAATACGCCAAGAGGTTAAAAACCTTTGGCTCACGTTTGGGTGTCAGGTGAACAAAAGGTCTCCCGACCTCTTTGTAGCGTCAAACCGAATACGCCAAATGACCGTTCTTCACTATTTGTATCGCAACGATAATCATGTCCATATTTTGTCTAGCAATCTTAGTATTATTTATTAGTTTAATCATCGGCCTGTTGATTACATTGCGAAACGATATTTGAAACACGATGATAACTAGTTTTTACAAAGGAGAAAAAAAATTTGACATACAGCCAAATACCACTGCCAATCCCGGCGATGATGAGGTACAAATTAAAGTAGCGTATAGTGGAGTGTGTGGTACAGACATGCACATTTTTCATGGAATGATGGATAAGAGAGTGCCCTTCCCAATGCCCATCGGTCACGAAATGTCAGGCACGATAGAGCAAGTAGGAGGAGCCGTATCTGGCTTTTCGATTGGCGATAAAGTCGTTGTGAGACCATTGGATAACAGAGCTGAAAAACCATCTGACAAAGGCCATAGTCATATCTGTAGAGATCTGAAATTTATAGGGATAGATAGTCCTGGATCGATGCAATCCTTGTGGAATGTGCCTGCATTTACATTGCACAAATTACCAGCTCATACTGATCTCAAGTTAGCAGCATTGGTAGAGCCTCTAGCTGTCGCCTGCCATGATGTGAAGATGTCTAAATTGAATAATCAAGAACTTGCAGTTGTGCTTGGAGGAGGTCCAATTGGCTTATTAGTAGCATTGGTAGCAAAACAAACGGGAGCCAAAGTCTATGTTTCTGAAGTCAACCCAACTCGATTAGCTTTAGCAAAAGAATTAGGCTTCGAGACCATCAACCCAATAGACGAAGATGTTCTCAATAAAATTGAGCAAGAAACCAATGGTCGTTTAGCTGATGTGGTATTCGAAGTAGCGGGTGTACAAGCCACAGTTGACCTCATGCCAAAGATAGCAGGAATAAGAGGCAGAATTGTCATGGTTGCCATTCATGGTGAACCAAGACCGATTGATCTATTCCAAATTTTCTGGAAAGAATTGGTGTTGATCGGTGCAAGAGTCTACGAACCAGATGATTTTGAAAAGGCAATAGAACTTGTAGCTAACGGTGCTTTACCGCTTCAAAAGCTAATCACAAAAGTAGCTTCTTTGTCAGAGATTCAAGAAGTATTTACTGATATAGACAATCACCCAGACGGGATGAAAGTATTAATGGACTGTCAAAAATAACAATGAGTATATTAGAAAAATTTTCACTTGCTGGAAAAACAGCATTAGTTACTGGTTGCAAAAGAGGCATTGGTAAAGCCATGGCTATCGGCTTAGCAGAGGCAGGAGCGGATATCATAGGTGTTTCTGCTACATTAGAATTAGAAGGAAGTGATGTCGCTAAAGAGGTGGCCAAGAGAGGAAGGTCTTTTACGGCATACCAATGTGATTTTAGCAAGAGAAGTAAACTTTATGAATTTATCCTTCAAGTCAAATCCGATTTCTCGGAAATAGATATTCTCATTAATAATGCTGGTACAATTTTGCGCAAACCTGCTGCTGAACATCCTGATGACATGTACGATAAAGTCGTAGAAGTCAACCAAAATGCACAATTTATTCTGACGCGTGAGATTGGTAAGGAGATGATTAAAAGAGGTAGTGGCAAGGTCGTTTTCACTGCTTCTCTATTGACATTTCAAGGAGGTATAACAGTACCTGGCTATGCTGCCAGTAAAGGAGCAATTGGTCAATTGACAATGGCATTTGCCAATGAATGGGCTCAGCATGGTGTCAATGTAAATGCTATAGCACCTGGTTATATTAGTACTGATAATACTGAAGCTTTGCGTAATAATCCAGAACGATCGTCATCAATTTTGGCACGAATACCTTCAGGCAGATGGGGCGAACCAGAAGATTTTGCAGGACCTGTTGTGTTTCTCTCATCAGATGCCTCTTCGTATATGAATGGCTCCATTATGTTAGTAGATGGTGGATGGATGGGAAGGTAGTTTTTGGAAATAACAATTATCAAATTATTGGATACGCTCAAATTCTAACATAAATCATATGAAACGATATAAACTCTTCATCAACGGCAAGTGGGTAGATGCCAGTCAAAAAGAAACAGATAAAATCATAAATCCATTTGACGAAAGTACAGTTGGTGTCGTACAAAAAGCAACTGCTAAAGATGCTACAAAAGCATTGAAAGCAGCGGAGAAAGCACAAGTAAAATGGCGGCAATTACCTGCAAGAGAGCGAGCTGAGCTACTCAGAACATTCACAACTGGGATCAGAAAGAATGCCACCAAACTTGCCAAGTTGATCACAGCAGAACAAGGTAAATTACTCAAAGTGGCTCATTTTGAAGTAGAGGTCACATGTACATTCATTGAGTATGCATGCGAGTGGGCAAGACATATGGAAGGTGACATTGTACCATCAGATAATCCAAACGAACAGATTTGGATTAATAAAGTACCTAGAGGTGTGGTGGTTGCAATCACTGCATGGAATTTTCCACTGGCCTTAGCTGGAAGAAAATTGGGTCCAGCGTTAATCACTGGAAATACGGTAGTGATGAAGCCAACACCTGAAGCACCTTTATCAACTTTAGCATTATGTGACATTGCTCAGAAAGCCGGCATCCCTAATGGTGTCATTAATATGGTTACTGGTGATGCAGCAGTTGGAAAAGCCCTAGTAGAAAGTCCAATAACAAAAATGGTGACAATGACAGGAGGCACGCCTACAGGGCAAGCCATATTCAGATCAGCTGCCAATAATCTGACGCATGTCCAACTTGAACTTGGCGGTAAAGCACCGTGTATTGTTTTTGAAGATGCTGACATTGATCAAGCTGTCGCCGGTGCCTTACATTCTAGATTTGACAATTGTGGTCAAGTGTGTACATGCAATGAGCGTATGTACGTTCATGAAGCTATTTATGATAAATTCATGCGTAAATTTCTTAAAGCAGTTAAAGGTCTTAAAATGGGAGACCCCAGCAAAGAAGATACAGATATTGGACCTAAAACAAATCTAGCAGGTATCGAACATTTAGAAAAACTCTTAGCTGATAGTGTCAGTAAAGGCGCTAAAATTTTAACAGGTGGCAAAAGACCCAAAGGCAAACAATTTAAAAAAGGTTTCTGGTTTGAGCCAACCATAATTGCAAATGTGGATCAACAAATGCCAATTATGCATGAAGAATTATTTGGACCAGTGTTACCAGTGACATCATTCAACACCTACAACCAAGCCATTACATATGCCAATGATACTGAATACGGTTTGGCAGCAATGGTCTTTACAAAGGACATGAATAAAATTATGCGACTATCGCAAGACTTGGAATTTGGTGAAATATATGTCAACAGAGGACACGGTGAGCAGCACCAAGGCTTTCACAATGGACTCAAGTTAAGTGGCACTGGTGGCGAGGATGGCAAATACGGTTTGGAACAATACTTAGAAAAGAAAACGTCTTACATTAAGTTTTAAACTTCAATCATTATGCCTGTGAATACCATCACGCAATCATCATTTGGGACTTTCAACAATATAGAAATCACCAAATACATCCTGAGCAATAGCAAAGGCATGAAGGTAAGTGTAATCAACTATGGTGCGACCATTACCTCTATCAGTGTTCTTGATGCCAATGGAAATAAAAAAGAGATTGCTTGTGGATTTGACAATATGGATGGTTATCAAAGTGAAGCTTATACAGCCAATGCACCATATTTTGGATGTACAGTGGGAAGATATGCATCAAGAATAAAAGATGGAAAATTTACCATCGAAGGAATTGATTATTCTACAGCAATAAACAATGGTAGCAATCATCTGCATGGAGGCATAGTAGGATTTGACAAACTTGTATGGAATGCAGAATTGGATGAGCAAAATAATGCCATATCAATGAGTTTGACCAGTCCTGATATGGATGAAGGTTATCCAGGAACCGTACATGTTAAGGTCACTTTTTCTCTCAATGAGGAAAATGCCTTATCCATAAAATACAGTGCTAGTTCGGATAAGAAAACGCCACTTTCATTAACCAATCACACCTATTTCAACTTAAGTGGATTTACAGAAACCATACATAAACATAACGTTATAATCCATTCTACTCGCATTCTTGAACCTGATGAAACCAATGTTCCAGTTGGGAAGATTATCTCCGTAGATGGTTCTATCGATGATCTATCAGAAGGCAAACGTTTATCAACTTGCTTTGCAGAAATGGACACAGGTTTTGAACACTATTACATATTCAATCATTCTTTTGGCACACTTGCGCAAGTAGCTCGTATTACTGATACAGCAGGTTCATTATCACTAGATATATTGACTACTGAACCAGGAGCTTTGTTTTATACTGGCTATTTTACATCTGACGAATTAAAGAGAGAGAATGGAGATCAATATGGCCGATACAGAGGATTTTGTTTTGAAACAAGTAGATATCCTAATGGTCCTAACATTGAACATTCGCCTGGTTCATTCACCAGCCCAGATCGTCCATATCAAAGCGAAACCATTTTTAAAATTAGTCAACAATCGACAACATAAGACACTGTCGATTGCAGATCATACACTTACATGACCGAAGAAATTAAATCCATAGACACCAAGATTTTTAAGGTACCACTCGAAGAGGTATTGTCTGATGCTAAACACGGCGATCATTTTCATTTTGAGTTAGTGACAGTCACCATTGTATTAGCAAATGGGATAACTGGGACAGGATACACCTACACTGGCGGCAAAGGTGGGCATGCCATAAAAGCGATGATAGATCATGATTTAGCTCCAGCAATTATTGGGAAAGACGGCAGTGACATTCAAGGACTTTATGACTTCATGCAATGGCATATTCATTATGTTGGTCGAGGTGGCATCGCTTCATTTGCAATTTCTGCTATTGACATCGCACTATGGGATAGTAAATGCAAACAAGCCAATCAAGCGCTTTGGAAGATGATAGGCGGCACCTCTAATTCTTGCAACACCTACTGTGGCGGTATTGATCTGATGTTTCCATTGGATAAGTTGCTAAACAATGTCCAAGGTTATTTGGATAGTGGTTATAATGCAGTTAAAATTAAAATCGGCAAAGACAAATTAAGTGAAGATATAGAGCGAATAAAAGCAGTAAGAGAATTGTTGGGTTCAGAACGAAAATTTATGGTAGATGCCAACTATGCAATGGATGTGCCTCAAGCTATAGAAGCTATCAAGTCTTTTGAACAATATGATATATTCTGGTTTGAAGAACCAATCATACCAGACAACTATACTGGATATGCAGAAATAGTAGATGCTACTAACATGCCACTTGCCATGGGAGAAAATCTTCATACCATTCACGAATTTGAGTATGCGTGCGACCAATCAAAATTGTCTTACATACAACCTGATGCATCTAATTGCGGCGGCATCACTGGCTGGTTACAAGTAGCAAATCTGGCGGCAAAATACAATCTACCAGTTTGCTCTCATGGCATGCAAGAACTTCATGTCAGTTTGGTATCAGCTCAACCAAATGCTGGATGGCTAGAAGTGCATAGTTTTCCTATCGATCAGTATACAACTCGACCACTGGTTGTTGACAATCATAGAGCTGTGGCTCCAGACACACCAGGTATAGGGGTAACTTTTGACTGGTCGAAATTAAAAGAATACGAGTTGTCTTAACTAATATACAATAGTTGGTAAAAGACTTATCATTCATGACTCAAGCTTACCAATTCTTCACGACAGCAGAAGCCTTTGGCGCTGACTAGGTTTTCTCACACAAAAATAGCTCAAGAGTTCTTCTGTTCACAATTCGATTACATGCGGTGTCAAAGGCTATTAACCTCTAAGTGAACTCCAAAAAAGCACTTGTCCATATTTTGTACAGATGCATAAGTCATCATTCTATACATAGATTTCCATCTTAAGTTTTGGTTACAAAATCAATGTTTTATGATAACAGGAATAATATGGGCTGTTGCTGCCGGGGTGATGTTAGGTCTTTACGCCTTACCCGAAAAATTTACTAAAGAATTTGAATTTGAAAACACTTGGGGTCTCATGTTTTTGATAAATATGATCATAGTACCTATTGTGGCTGGCTTTCTTTTAGTCAATGGATTAGGAGATATTATTTCCAGTATACCTGCAAGCACTTTAGTTAAAATGGCATTTGCCAGTTTGTTGTGGGGAATCGGTGTGATGATGTGGGGTAAGGCCATAGATCACATTGGATTATCCTTAGGATTTTCTCTTTTCATTGGTACGGTTATTCTGGTAGGTTCTTTATTGCCTTTTCTAGTAGATGGACTACCACAAAGCGATAGACTGATGGTTATGTTAGGCGGAATAGTAGTCGTCTTGGCGGGCATTTTATTCAATGGTAAAGCCGGCTTATTGCGCGAAAAATTAGACGTAGAAAAAAATGAATCAACTGGTGAAAACAGATCGATGACCACAGGCATTGTGATAGCTGTCATTGGTGGTTTGTTAGCCACGGGGTTTAGCTATGCTAATGCTGCTGGCAGGCCAATCATTCACGAAAATTCATTGGCGCAGGGAAATCCCGAGTGGGTTACGGCTGTCATTGTTATGCTAATTATCTATATTTCGGGAGCCCTTTTTGTGATTCCCTATTTTATTTTCCAATTGAGCAAGAAAAACTTATGGGCCAAATTTAAAACAACTCATCTCTTTAAAAATATCGGACTTACTAGCATAATGGCGATTTTCAATTTTGCAGCTTCTGCCTCATTTGCTTTTGCAGCATTTCAGCTCGGTCAGTCAGGTAACACTGTCGGATATGCTATATTCAACACCATATGTGTAGCTGTGGCTATCTTAAGTGGTATTTTTACAGGTGAATGGAAAGGCACGTTAAACAAAGCGAAACAATTCCTCTATTTAGGCTTAATCTGCATGCTAGTAGGGGTTACAATTATTGCTATTGGAAATGGCTTGTAAAAAATAATTGATATTTTCATGATGTCTAATTGTTGTCTAGTTTTAAATAGCCTAGCGTTTTGGTTTGATAATTATCTTTAAACATTACACAATTACTATTCTAATAATCAAATGAAAAATTCCATTGTGAAAGCGTATTTTAAACTATCAAATTTTCTACTTATTACTTTGTGTTATACAATGTTAAGTTGTTCAAGTAAATTGCCAGACGTTGTTCCACCTATGAAGGACAAACCAAAAATTTCTGATGCGGATCTTGACAGATTAGGCATAACCAATAGAGAGCATCTCAGCGCTGCCTCAAAAAGAGCCTTAGCCTGGCCAGAGCTCGGCAATGAATGGTTTGGCGAATTTAAAGTGTATGATTTAAAAGGCGATCTTGCTTATGAAGAAGGTGTTGTTCGAAGAGATCCAAGTGCACTAATTAAGTATGATGGCAAATACTTTGTTTGGTATTCTAGAAGCACGGGACCTTCACAAGGATTTGGAGGTGATGTAGCAAACGATAAAGTATTCCCTTGGGACAGATGTGATATCTGGTTTGCGACTTCAGAAGACGGGTGGACATGGAAAGAGGAAGGTCCAGCTGTGTTGCGTGGAGAGCCAGGATCGTATGATGACCGATCTGTATTCACAACAGAGATTTTAGAGCACGAAGGCAAATATTATCTCACTTACCAAACAGTTAAGTCACCGTATAGTGTGAGAGTTAAAAATCAAGTTGGCTTATCATGGGCAGACTCACCGTATGGTCCTTGGACCAAAAGCGAAAAACCAATACTTAGTCCTGCTGATAATGGCATTTGGAAAGGTGAAGAACAAGATAGATTTTCTGTAATTAAGAAAGGAGATTTTGATAGCCATAAAGTCCATGACCCTTGTTTATTGGCTTATAATGGAAAATTCTACCTCTACTATAAGGGCGAACAGATGGGAGAACAAATCACCTTTGGAGGAAGAGAAATAAGACATGGTGTGGCTATAGCGGATAACCCTTTGGGGCCTTATGTGAAATCACCTTATAATCCTATCTCCAACAGTGGTCACGAAATATGTGTATGGCACAGAGATGGAGGTATTGCATCATTGATTACAACTGATGGCCCTGAGAAAAATACGATTCAGTGGTCTCCTGATGGCATTAATTTTGAAATAAAATCAGTCATTAAAGGAGCACCTCATGCGATTGGTTTAAATAGAACATTGGATACAGAGATGGAAGGCGAACCTTTCCTTGCATTTGAATGGGGACTCACGCATCAATACAAGACTGGTGACTATCAATACATAAGACGATTTGAAGGAAAAAGAAGGTCAATACATCTAGCAAAAGGAGTCAAAGCAAAGGAAGCCAAAGCTAAAAAAACAGAATAATGCTTCCAATTGTGTTAGGTACGGAAAAACTGTAAACGACTATGCACCTCTGTATAAGGGTTACTATATAATGGTTATTACATAGTCCCATAGGGACTAAATATTGGTAGTCATTACACAATTATGAATCATTGTGCCATAAGTACAAAACATGATCTTGCTGTAAAGTGTATTTAGGTCACCTCAATGTGGAAAGTAGGTTAAAGCTGTATTCTTTCGATTTTTCCAATTAAAAAAAGATAAGAACAAAAGCCCAAAATTGCCAAAGCTCCAATGTAAAAAAGAGCAGGAGCAAAGTTGCCATCCTTGGCAAGGTATCCGATCACTATAGGAGTAACAACAGCGGACAAGCCGCCAATAAAATTAAATATGCCACCTACCAAACCTATCAATCTTACAGGTGCTAATAAAGAAACGAACACCCATGTTATAGAGGCCAAGCCATTCCCAAAAAATGCAATAGATAAAAATAATATAATCAAGAAAGTATTGTCCGTATAATTGGCGCCTATAATAAAAACTGACAGCAACATCCCCAATAAAATTGGAGCCTTTCTAGAAATTTCAGGTGAAATATTCCTTTTGACGAGTGCATCAGAGGTAAAGCCTGATGCTAACACACCTACAAACGCTCCTAAAAATGGAAGTGAGGCTAAAAAGCCTGATTGAATAAAATCCAGCCCTCTAAATTTTACAAGATAAGTAGGAAACCAGGTCAAGAAAAATATGAAAAGTGATCCCAAACAAAACTGTCCAATATAAACACCTATCAATTTGTGATGAGTCAGCATTTTTCTAAAATCACTCCAACTAAATGTTGATTTTTCAACAACGTCAGCCGATTTATCTTCAAATCCTCTACCCTTGGTGATGTACTCTAACTCTTCTTCGTTTATCGTCTTGTGATTCAGTGGATCTCTATAAAAATAATACCACGCCACTGCCCAAAACATACCGATAAGACCAGTAACAATAAATAATCCTCGCCATCCCATGGCAGACTGAATCAATACAAGAACCGGAGTCAAAAAGGCAAGTCCTATAAATTGACCTGACGTGTAAACAGCAATAGCACTTGCTCGTTCATTTTCAGGAAACCAATTTGTGACAATCTTATTGTTGCATGGATAAGACGGTGCTTCAAATACACCGACTGCTGCCCGACATCCAATCAAAGCAGTCAATGAAGAAATAAATCCCTGAACCAATGTTGACAAAGACCACAGCATCAACATTATAGGATAAAGAATCCTTGGTCTAACTCTATCCACAAGAACACCTCCTGGAATTTGTAAAGCTGAATATGTCCATGCAAAAGCAGAAAATACTAATCCCATCTGAACGGTAGACAAGCCTAATTCATCACTGATTGCAAAAGCTGCAACAGAAATATTGCTTCTATCCAGATAATTGATGACCACCGAAACAAATACAAACACAAGGATTAGATATCTTTTCTTAGTCATCGCATTAACTTATTATTTTTAGATATACCAAAAGGAGAATGGTTTGACTGATTTATTACGTAGAAGTTTTGTCTGTTGTCAAGATGAAAAACACAGTGAATGCAAATATTTACGAGTATGTTCAACGATAAGAACAGATAAAAGATCAAGTAAGAAACGGTCAAACTATTTTTATTTTGGTATTATCAAGATCAAAAAATATATGTGAAATA
Source organism: uncultured Saprospiraceae bacterium (assembly GCA_937997635.1). Classification (GTDB taxonomy): domain Bacteria; phylum Bacteroidota; class Bacteroidia; order Chitinophagales; family Saprospiraceae; genus CALFUK01. The sequence goes on from CALLFA010000175.1 coordinate 13,729, forward strand.
GCGAAGGAATATGTAGAGACTCTTCTTTATAGGGTTTTTGTACAGTTTATTTTCCTTCATTATTTTGACAACTGCATTAGTTTCCTAAAAAATATTCTCTTATGAAAATCTCTGCTATCAAAACATATCCAATCAATGTAGGTCAGGGAAGTCAGTTAGTCGTAAAAGTCGAAACAGAATCAGGGATTTATGGCTATGGTGCTTCGGGATTGTCAACGAGAGAGTTAGCAGTAATTGGAGCGATTGAACACTTCAAGTCATTCTTGATAGGTAGAGACGCTAGACAAATAGAAGCGCTTTGGCAGGAGATGTATAGAAGCCAATATTTTGAAGGAGGTCGGGTATTGACCGCAGCTATTTCTGCCATAGACATAGCCTTATATGATATTTTGGCAAAATCTCTCCATGTGCCAGTCTACCAGTTATTAGGCGGTAAAGTAAGAGATTATGTCGAGTGCTTTGCTTCTCTGCGTTTTAGTAATTTGGAAGAATTGATTGCTAAGTCTAAAGCTTTAGTGGCCCAAGGATGGAAAGTGATCAGATTATTCCCAGCCGTGTATGAATTGTCAAAGACCAAAGCTTTATTCGAACCAAGAGTTTCTGTTGCACTTCTTGCAGAATACATGGTGAAACTAAGGGCTGAAATTGGAAGTGAAATTGTCATTGGCTTGGATTATCATCATCGACTGACTATTCCAGAAACAGTGTCCTTTGTCAAAAAAATGCCACCAGGAACATTAGATTTTTTAGAAGAGCCGATAAGAGACGAATCTCCATCCGCCTATGAAGCTTTGCGAAAAATGGTAGACATTCCATTTGCAATAGGTGAAGAGATGTCAAGCAAATGGCAAATCATGCCCTACATTGAGCGCAACATTACACAGTTTGTAAGAGTTGATGTTTGCAATATTGGTGGGCTAACTGAAGCTAAAAAAGTGGCTGCAATGGCTGAGACACATTATATAGACATCATGCCACATAATCCGCTTGGTCCGATATGCACTGCTGCATCCATTCATCTCGCAGCAGCATGCTCTAATGTTTGCTGGCTTGAAGAGATCAATACAACGATAGAACCAGCTGGAACCAATGATCCATCATTCTACCCCGAGCAGCCAATACTTGACGGTACGAAATATAAAATTAGTGACAAACCCGGTTTGGGAGTTGAATTTAATGAAGCAAAAGCCAAAGAACAAACATTTAAACCTATAGAAGTCCCAAAACTCCATAGGACAGACGGCTCTTTTACTAATTGGTAATTCTAACAACAAGAGAATAGATCTCTCACAAACACTCTAAGCAAATCTGAAAAAGACGAGCATCAGATCAACTTCTGATGTCTGCGGAGGGTGTATTTGTATTAGTTAAGCAGATTAACTGTTCATAATTCACTAGACAGAATACCTACATGAAATAATTCAATAAAATAAAAACTAGAGTCGCATTTTAAAATGAAGCATTTTACCAGTCTATAATTTCCACATTCAATAGAATTCTCAATGGTTTTGATGTAATCCTCAGTGCATTAAAAGAAATCTATTAGCGATTCTTAGATGTACAGTTTTTGTCTATGAACTATGGTTAAATGGGGCGACTCATTCATCTTAACTTAGACAGAGTAACATTTAATTTCACATAATTCCAGATGTACGGAATTTATAATTAACACTATTTATAGTCTACAATACAATTACTGGCTTTTAGGTGTTGGCAATGAATATACACAGAGCACACATTTAAGTCAAAACTTGAATAGTACTAAAAATACCTGCGCATGAAAAAGCTTAAACCATTAATTAAAAATTCAAACAAAAAATCAACACTGTTCACCCTTATGCTGTTTGCATTTGCGGTTGGAACATTTGCACAAAACAATACAATCAGCGGAGTTGTGTTGGATGAATTTAAAGAGCCGCTTATCGGCATGACAGTATCTGTCAAAAATTCTACTGAAGGCACCATTACAGATCTGAATGGAAAGTACTCAATTGAAGCATCAAGTGATGATGTCCTTGTCTTCAGTTATGTTGGATATGAAAATCAAGAAATACCAATCGGAGGTAGAACAGTCATAGATCTGGATATGGAACTCAAAGCAAGCACGTTAGATGAAGTGATCGTTGTCGGCTATGGGACAAAAAGAAGAGCGGATATTTCAGGTGCTGTCACATCTGTAGACAGTGAATTTTTAGATCAACAAGGAGTTGCCAATCTTACCAAAGCATTGCAAGGAAGCGCCTCTGGTGTCACTGTCATTGCAGCTCCAACTCCAGGAAGCAATGCGCAGGTACGAATAAGAGGTATGGGCACAATTAATAACAATGAACCCCTGTGGGTAGTAGATGGCGTATTTGATGCTCCTCAACCACCTCCAAGTCAAGTAGAATCCATTGAGATACTTAAAGATGCATCAGCAACAGCCATATATGGTGCCAGAGGTGCTAATGGGGTTATTCTTGTGACAACAAAAACTGGGAAAGTAAATCAAGCTCCACGAGTAGAATTTTCGCTAAGGACGGGATACGAAATTCCAGATGCAAAATACGATATCATGACTGATCCTCTTCAGATAGGTCAAATGATCTGGTTAGAGCAACGAAATGATGGCCTTGATCCTTCACACCCTCACTTTGGAAGTGGAAGTATGCCAGAACTAAATGATTTTCTATTTCCAGCTGGAGCTTCTACAGGAGATCCGAATGCAGACATCTCTCTATACGATCAAGAATCTTATCCTATCACTAGGACAAATAGAGAAGGAACTGATTGGTTCGATGCGATTTATAGAAATGCACTCATACAAGACTACAATATGACAGTCGCTGGTGGAAGCGCAAAAACTACTTATTCATTCAATGGCAGTTTCTTACAACAAGAAGGCCTACTGGAGCATACTCAATTTGATAGATACGCACTTAGGGCCAATGTGGATACACGTGCAAATGATTGGCTGAAAGTAGGACAAAGATTAGGAGTGACACTAAACACTAATCGTGGTTACAGCAGTAATAATAGTAGAGGTATTTTTCGCTTGCTCAATGAGGTGAGTCCATTGATCCCATTAAGAGATGAAGGTGGAAACTTTGCAGGAGGAATAGTAGGAGGACTTAATGATGGTCCAAATCCTCTTGGCCAACTCACAAGACTCAAAGATAACACAGGTAATAGCTGGCAAATTAGCGGTAACTTCTACGGTGAAGTAAGCCCTATTGAAGGACTCAGCTTTAAATCTTTACTGGGATACAACGTTATCAATAACAGAAACTTTAGTCCGCAGCTTCCCGCTTTTGAGGATACCAACGGTGCAAGGACAACCGCATTAAGCGAAGGAAGTTCTAATAACACCATTTGGAATTGGTCAAACACAATAAACTATTCAACTAAATTTAATAATGTTCATAGTGTAAATGTACTGTTAGGTTATGAAGCAAGGCGGAGTTCTAACAGATTCCTAAATGCCTCAAAATCAGGGTTCTTTTCTAATGATCTCAACTTCTTAGTATTGAGTGCTGGAGCAGGAGGTGACATCACTACAGGATCTGGTTCTGCTCAAAGTACTTTATCACAATTTGGTAGAATATCCTATGGTTACGATAATAAATATGTTGTTGATGCTACTTTAAGACGAGATGGATCTTCTGTACTTGGCACTAATAATAAGTTTGGAGTATTCCCTGCGGTCTCTGTCGCTTGGAGAATTAGTTCGGAATCTTTCTTCTCTGACAATTCATTCATAAATGACTTAAAGTTGAGAGCAAGTTGGGGACAGTCTGGAAATGATCAAACCAATAATCCGTACAATTCATTTTCCACGTTTAGTTCAAATCCTGGTGGATCTTTCTATGCGATTGATGGTTCTGATAATAACATAACCTTAGGGTACCAAACAGCAACAATAGGCAATCCTAATGCAAAATGGGAGACGACGACTACGACAAATATTGGTATCGACGCATTCATATTGAATAGAATAGATTTTACGCTAGAACTATGGAATAAAAATACAGAAGATATGCTGTTCAATGTTGCCATTCCAGCTACAGCAGGATCAGCATTTGCACCTGCAGTGAATATCGGTTCCATGGAAAACAGAGGCATCGATGTCACATTTGATTATAATGGTGGTAATGTTGGTGGTTTACAATACAATGTAGGATTAGCTTTTTCTGCTTATAAAAACGAAGTCACTAAACTATCAAGTAATGTAAACGAAAGAATTGCCGGTGATGAGTTGAGGGGCCAACGATATACATCGGCAGAAATAGGGACTTCTTTCCCTGCATTTTATGGTTATGTCTCAGAAGGCATATTCCAAACTCAAGCAGAGGCAGAAGGCCATCCAGAGAATGGGACATACAACCAACCTGGAAATCTTAAGATCCAGGATGTAAATGGAGATGGTGTGATTACACCTGAGGATAGGACGTATATAGGCAGTCCTCATCCAGATTTTACAACAGGTCTAAATTTTGGAGTAAAGTACAAAGGATTCGATGCTTCTGCTTTCTTATATGCAAGTGTTGGTCATGATATTGCAAATTATACAGCTCGATTTCAAAGATATGGATTATTTCAAGGTCCTAAAGCTCCTGATCGATTGTTTAGATCTTGGGGTAGTCCTTTCTTAGAAGACAATGCAGATGCAGTATTACCTAGAGCGTCAAGTACAACTTCTTTTGAACAAAATGCTTCAACAGTGTATATAGAAGATGGTACGTTTCTGAGAGTTCAAAACATACAGATCGGATATAACTTACAAAATAATGTACTAGACAAAATAAATTTGGGTAGTGCAAGAATTTATTTAAACATATCAAATTTATTCACATTTACAGGATATAGTGGTCTTAGTCCAGAAGTGACTTCAGCATTTGGAAGAGAGATCAATAGAGGTGTAGATGTAGGTGGATGGCCAATTTCAAAACAATTTCAAATCGGATTAAACGTCGGAATCTAAAAAATAAAAACTATCAATTATGAAAAATAAATATTTAGTAAAAATTGCAACTGGACTATTTTGCTTGACACTGATCATAGCATGTAGCGATGAGTTTTTAAATGAAGAACCCATTGGTTCAGTTAACGAATTAGTATTACAGAGTGAAGAAGGTGTTAATTCATTATTAATAGCTGCATACTCATTACTTGATGGATATGCAGCAGGCGAAGCCCCAGACGGCCAACAAGGAGAAGCTTCTGGAACGAATTGGGTGTGGGGTGATGTGCCTTCTGACGATATGTACAGAGGAGACCAGACAGGTGGATGGTCTCAAATAAATGATATAGAACGCTACGATGTGCGACCTGACAACGCATGGTTGAATGGTGCATGGAAAATCCACTTTGACGGTGTAGCTAGATCCAATGATGTACTTAGAACATTAAGAGCTTCAGGTGATAAAATCAACGCTGAATCCGCGAGACAAATTGAAGCAGAAGCCAGATATTTAAGAGCGTGGTATCACTTCCAACTTAGAATTAAATTTGAGATGGTCCCTTATATCACAGAAGATGTCGACCCTCTCACCATATCTAACAATAGCGAGATTTGGGAGAATATTGAAAATGATATCAGATGGGGTATTGATAATAATATGGCCGAAGCACCGAGTGATATTGCAAGAGTATCAAGATGGACTGCAAAAACCTTTTTAGCACGGGTGCATCTTTTCCAGGCAGATTATGGAGCTGCTAGGCCTTTATTGGACGACATCATCAATAACGGACCATTTGAATTGATGGAACACTTCTATGACAATCACAATGAAGAGTTCCAAAATAATAAAGAGGCTATTTTCGAAATACAATACTCTGTCAATGATGGTGCAGGTGTCTCTAATTCTGGTCTTGATCATCAAACATTATTTTCTAGAGCCATTGGATTTTGCTGTGATTACAGCGCCCCTTCATTCGATTTATTCAATGCATTTAAGGTTGATGAAAATGGGTTGCCATTACTGGAGACTTTCCAAGACGAGTTACTCAGAGAGGATCACAACATTCTTTTTACTGAAGAGTTTTCTCCTACTGATGTGATGCTTGATCCAAGAGTAGATTGGACAATCGGAAGACGAGGAATACCATTTTTAGATTGGGGACCATTCACTGGTAGCAATTGGATGCTCGATCAGCAAGGTATGGGCCCATTCCTTAATAAGAAAATACAGTTCTTTAAAAGAAATGAGGGTTCTATTAAAACACAAGACTGGTGGTGGGCAGGTGGCCTTAACGGAGACAACTTCAATTTATTTAGACTCAGTCATGTGATTCTTTGGAGAGCTGAAGTAGCTGTAGAAGAAGGGGATCTGGATACCGCATTAGAACTAGTAAATATGATCAGACAGAGAGCCGCAGACGACATAGTAATGGGTAAAATTAACAACACAACCTTTGAAGCAGGATTTGCTTTAGATATAGATGAGAGTCAACCAGCGGCTAATTATAATTTGGGACTTTATGATTCTTTCCCAAGCCAAGAGTATGCACGTATGGCAGTCAGACATGAAATGCGACTTGAGTTTGCATTAGAAGGCATGAGATTTTTTGACTTAGTCAGATGGGGTATTGATGCGGAAGTATTGACAACATATCTTCAAAATGAAGATGGCTTAAGACCTTGGATGACAGGAGCGCAGTATGATGCTGGTAAAGATGATCACTGGCCGATACCTCAAGTACAACTTGATTTGCAGCCAGATGTTTTAGTCCAAGATCCAAATCATTAAATGAAAGATAGTTTTTATTCATGTAATTAAATAGATAGTTCTATGTTAATTACTTTCGGCAGCTTGATTTATATCAGCTGCCGAAAACTTTTTTATAATTTCACTAAAATACCATTCTGCTCATCTGAAAATTTGAATTAATTGAACCATAGAAATCAAATAAAGAAAGCCACATTAAACTTTATTGGGGTTTTTTTATGTGTATTTCTATCCTGCCAAACAGACAAACATAAACTTCCACCAACCAAATTCTTAACTACTTCCGACATTCAATTATTTGATAAACTTAACCCAGAATCATCTGGCATATTTTTTACAAATGAATTGATAGAAAATGAAAGAATAAATATTCTCAATTATCTCTACTATTATAATGGTTCAGGTGTAGCCATAGGTGACATTAATAACGATGGTTTACAAGATATTTACTTTGGGTCAACCGTAGGAAAAAACAAACTATATCTAAATAAAGGAGATCTGAAATTCGAAGACATCTCTATATCCGCTAATGTAGAAGGCGACTTTGGCATCACAACAGGAGTGAGTTTTGTCGACATCAACAATGATGGATATCAAGATCTTTATGTCTGTAAATCTGGAATGCATACCGAACGATACCGCACCAATCATCTTTTTATCAATCAAGGTGACTTGACATTTAAAGAACAAGCACAATCATATGGTTTGGATGACCATTCATTTTCTAGTCAAGCATACTTCTTCGATCTAGATCAAGACGAGGATTTGGATATGTACTTAGTTAACCATCCGATAGATTGGCCTAACATCAATAAAATCATGACTGGCGAACAGATTCTCGATGGTTTTGACTATCAATTTTCTGACAAGCTATTTGAAAATGTTGATGGTCATTTCAAAGACATCACTAAACGAGCTAACATATTAAATAGAAGCTGGGGACTTAGTGCAGCTGTAGGAGATTACAATAATGACCAACTCCTTGACATTTATGTTGCAAATGATTTTATAGCACCGGATAACTTATACATCAATCAAGGTGATGGCACTTTCAAAGATGAAGCACTTTCGTTTTTCAGACACATATCTTTTTACTCCATGGGTTCTGACTTTGCAGACATAGATAATGATGGCAACAATGATCTTTTTGTTGCAGACATGGCGATGCAAAGCCATAAAAGATCGAAAAGGAACATGGGCAGTATGAGCACCGAAAATTTTAATACTATTGTAAGAAGGGGTTATCATTACCCCTACTCTATGAACACACTTCAATACAACATTGGCGGAAATACTTTTGTAGAGATAGCTCAGTCAGCAGGCGTTGATAAGACAGACTGGAGTTGGGCTCCTTTACTTGCAGATTTTGACAATGACGGGAATAAGGATTTATTCATTTCCAACGGTATTTTTAGAGACATCATTGACAATGACTTTCTCGCGAAGAAGGAGGCGTATGACGAGCAAGACACCAAACAATATTTTCAAGACCTGATACCTCTCATTCCACAAACAAAAGTGCATAATCACATATTCAAAAACCTAGGGCAATATCAATTCAAAGACATGAGTAAGCAATGGGGCTTAGATGAAGTTTCTAACTCTAATGGCGCTGCCTATGCAGATCTGGATAACGATGGTGATCTGGATCTAGTCGTAAACAATTTAAATGAACCAAGTACCATTTATAAAAATAATAGCGTAGAAAGAAATACAAATAACTATTTAAAAATTAGACTTATTGGACCAGACCAAAACAAATCGGCTGAAGGGACAAAGGTTGAAATCAAATGCGATGGCAAATTACAAAGACAAGACAAACACGCTAATCGTGGTTACCTTTCTTCTATAGATCCTATTTTGCATTTTGGCATCGGGACGTCTACACACATTAACCAAATCAACATCACTTGGCCAGATGGCAAGCAATCTTTGATCACCGATCAAAAGGCTAACCAATTAATTACGATAGACTATAACAAAACTGAGAGTCTAATACAAAAAAGCAAAACCCCAAACCAAGATCTATTTGAGGATATAACTTTACGTAGTAAAATCATTTTTAAGCATAAAGAACAATTGTATGATGATTTTGCAAAAGAGTTATTATTGCCGCATAAACTATCACAAAGTGGTCCCTTTATCTCAGTCGCTGATGTGAATAATGATGGCATGGAAGACTTCTTTATTGGAGGAGCTGCTGAGCAACCAGCAATGCTGGCCTTACAACAAGATGATGGGAGTTTTAAACCTCATTCAACAAAGACTTGGAAGCAACAACGGAAATACGAAGACGTCGGTTCCGTTTTTTTCGATTTCGATGGTGATGGTGATCTAGATTTGTATGTCGTTAGTGGGAGTAATGAAACTATGAACTGGAGCCATTATCAAGATGGCCTTTATGAGAATGATGGCAGTGGTAATTTCACAAAGACAGAAAACACACTACCAAAGATTACTTCAAGTGGTCACGCAGTACAACTTATTGATTTTGATGGCGATGGTGATACAGATGTTATTCGTGGAGGAAGGCTAGTTCCCGGAAAATATCCAATGAGCCCAAAAAGTTATTTACTAGAAAATCGGAATGGTAAATTTTATAACGTGACACATGTCAATGCACCAGAATTTGAACATGTCGGTATGGTTACTTCTATTGCTGTCAGCGATATTGACAACGATGGCGATCAGGATTTTATAATAGCTGGAGAATGGATGAGCATAACTGTTTTCTTAAATCAGGATGGCATTTTTGAAAAAAGTGAAAATCATAAAACCTTAGATGATACTAAAGGGTGGTGGTATAGCCTTACTGTTTCAGATATCGATCAAGATGGCGATGATGATATCATTGCTGGAAATATTGGAACTAATAATAAATATCAACCGACAACGAAAAATCCCCTTTGGGTGTACTATTCGGATTTTGACAATAATGGCAGTGGTGACATTGTACTTTCTAAAGAAAAAGGAAATCAACATCTTCCAGTACGTGGTCGAGAATGTTCTTCTCAGCAGATGCCATTTATTCAAGACAAATTTCCCGACTACACCAGCTATGCTAATGCAAACATGTCTGACATTTATTCCAATGAACGTTTGACGGATGCGTTTAAACTTAAAGCAACAATGTTCGAATCAATCATACTAATAAACAATGGTAAGGGCGTTTTCGAAATCCATCCAATTCATCCCATTGCACAAATAAGTCCGATTAACAGCGCTGTCATAACAGACATAAATAATGACAATACACTTGATGTGTTCTGTGCAGGTAATATGCTGAGCTCAGAAACAGAAACAGTGCGATATGATGCAGGACATGGCACCATTCTATTAGGTGCAGCTGAAGGAACATTTGACCCAGTCTTGCCTAGCGCTAGTGGATTCAGATTAAATGGAGACATAAAAGATTTAGCTTTAATAAATCTGCTTCATGGAAACACTGGAATTTTAGTGGCCAGAAATAATGAAGAATTACAACTATTTAAGCTCAATAAAAACATAAAAAATGCTGCATTATAAAGTAAGCCTACATATCGTTACGTTATTTTTTATTGTAGTACAACCAGTACATGCACAAGTATTTAGTGAAAAAAATATTGGTGCATTTACGCACTTACACGAAAACTATGGTAATGCTGTCGCAGATTATGATCAGGACGGTGACTTAGATATTTTCATAGTTGGGTATAAATCATTTGAAAGGAATAACCCAGAAAGTTGGAGTCGATTATTTGAAAATAAAGGATTGGGACGATTGCAAGATGTCACTACAGATGCGGGACTTAGCGATCAATACACGGATGACAAATTAAGTGCTCACAAAATAGGTGCTTCTTGGGGTGATTATAATGGTGATGGGTTTCCTGATTTATTTATGACACATGCCAATTCTTTTCAGTTGTTTGAGAATGATGGTCACGGAAAATTTAATGACATTACAGAAAAGAGTAAGCTATTTCCAGAGAGTGCTTCTGTATACACAAGTGCACTTTGGTGGGACTATGACAATGACAGTGATCTAGACCTCTACATTTCAAACTATGAAGGCAATAACATTTTATATACTAATCAAGGGAATGGCACTTTCGAAAACGATTCTGAACTAACTAAACTTAATGATGGAGGGGCAGCTTGGAATACGATCACTTACGACGTCAATCATGATGGTTGGTTAGATTTATATGTCATTAATGATTATGGCTTAAGTCGATTGTTTATCAATGAAAAAGGTAAATCATTTACCGAGCAAACTGAAAGGTACGGCTTACGGAACACAGGCAACGGCATGGGTGCTACAATTGGTGATTATAATAATGATGGTCATTTTGATATTTACGTAACAAACATCGCGCAGCTTTTACCCAATGTATTATTTACGGGCGACAATAGTTGCATTTTTTATGAGCAAGCACAACAAATGGATATTGGTCAAGCTGACTGGGCTTGGGGTACTCAGTTTTTTGATGCTGATCATGATATGGACGAAGATTTATATGTTGTAAATGGCTTCGGAGATTTAGTGTACGAAAATCGGTTTTTTAAAAATATGCTAACTGAGAATGGCGGTAGTTTTATAGACTGGTCGGTACAATCAAATACGAATGGGACAGCTAATGGGATGACATCAGAAGTTTTCGATTATGACAATGATGGCGATTTAGATATCCTTGTATCAAATACAAATGACAAACCATATTTATATGAAAATATTGGTAGTCGTGGCAACTGGATCATGATTAATTTAGAAGGCACCATCTCGAATAAAAGTGCGCTTGGATCAAAGCTTAGACTCTCTGTAGACGGGACTCATCTATACAGATATCATTATGGAGCCAGCATTATGGGTCAAAGTATTAAACCTGTGCATTTTGGCTTATCCGATAATAAACATATTGATAGCCTCACTATCTACTGGCCCAATAGTGACGCTGAAACATTCTACAATTTGGATGTCAATCAAACGGTCAATATTATTGAAAACACAGACATGACAACTTCGACAAAAGAAATTACCAATGCAGAGGATATCATTCCCACTTTTGAGTTGATTAGTTTTGGACCAAATCCTTCGAATGGTGAAGTAAGATTTGTATTTAAATCTACGGAAAGAGGCCCTCTCAATTTTCAATTATATACAATAGATGGGATGAAGGTAATTAACAAAACAACACTCATCACCCCATTTCAAGAAACAACCATTGCTGTTACTGATGGTCAATCAACTCCTCTGTCAGATGGAGTTTATATCTATCGTGCTCAATTTAATGACAACATTATCTCAGGTAAAATTATAGTGGAATGAAGACAGTCGAACTAAAATACAAGCTCCTTTTTTTGGGGTTGTTCGTTTCGTTGGCTAATCTACATAGTCAAACGTTCAGAAACATTTCTACTAAAATAGGTTCCTCTGCATTTTGTATTGATCCTAATGAAATGTCTGGTGGTATAGTCGTGTTGGATTATAATAATGACAACTACCAAGATATTTTGATCCTTGGAGGTAATTCACCAAATGTACTTCTCAAAAACAACTGGGATGGCACTTATGCAAATGTAAGTCGAGAATCAGGTGTGACATTAGATCATATAACTTCTGTAGGAGGTGTGGCTGGAGACATAGATAATGATGGCGATTTAGATGTGCTAATTACAACGAATAATAACCAAGCGAATGTTTTATTACAAAACAATGGTGATGGAACCTTTAGTGATATTTCTGCAATTGCTGGCATCACCCACAAATCTTGGAGTACTTCTGCTAGTATGACTGATTACAATCTTGATGGACTGCTTGACATGTACATTACCAACTATGTAGATTATGAAGACTTACCATTCGATAATAATTTACAGCAATGCTATCCTAATTTTCTATATAAAAATCTAGGCAACAATACATTTGAAAATGTCGCCCCTTCTCTCGCATTAGACAATACAGGCTGTGGCTTAGCTTCTGCATTTTCTGATTATGACAATGATGGAGACATGGATTTATTTGTCATCAATGACTTTGGACTCAATATTGAACCCAACGAATTGTACCGCAATGAATACCCCAAACAAGCATTCACACGAGTTGGGGAAGCCTTAAATGTAAATGTCAGACTTAACGGTATGGGCATCGCCATTGGTGATTATGATGAAGATTCGGACTTAGATTACTACGTCACCAATATTGCAGAAAATCCCTTTTTCGAAAATGTCGATCAAGGAGACTTTTTTCATGATAAAGGTATCGTATATGGTTTGTCAAATCCAGATGGAACTAGTTGGGGAGCAGTATTTTCGGATGTCAATAATGACAGTTTCTTAGATCTGATTGTCGCTAATGGGAAGGTCATAGAAGCAGACCATCAAAATAATGAAAATCGTTTATTCTTAGGTTCCGCTGACGGATCTTTTACTGATGTATCTACCGAGCTTGGGATTGCCGATACAAGGAGATCAAGAGGATTAGTAGTTTCAGATTTGAATAACGATGGATTAAACGACTTACTTTTTGCTTCTGTTTCAACGTTCAGAGATCCAGAATATAATACCATTATTTATCAGAATGAATTTGAAAATGAAAACAATTGGATCAAAATAAAATTAGAAGGACAGAATGCTGCAATTGATGGATATGGGACACACATCACTGTTAAAAGTCAAAACAGAAGTTTAATGAAAGAAGTAGATGGAGGATCAAGCTATTTATCTCACTGTGCAGCGATAACACATTTTGGACTCGGACAATTGACATCAATAGATCTTTTAAGCATCAAATGGCCTGGTGGAAATGAGATGGAAATAAAGGATGTTCCTCTTAATTCATTTGTCACAATACGAGAGGATGGTACATTCTACCTCAATCAAAATCAGGAAATCACCGCATTTGAAGGTGATATTGTCTCTCTAGGCAATGATGACATTGATCGCGACGGTACATACACCCATTTTGAAACAACTGATGATGGTCAAGAATCAAGAGTAGTGACTAAATTGACATTCAAAGAAAAACCTTTGGAAGAAATAACTGAGGTAAAATTAATTGCAACACCAAACCCCACATTAGACACTCCTGTTTTAGAATATCAATTACCTGTAGAAAGTGAAATCCAATTTCAATGCTATGACATGTCTGGCAAGTTAATAGCAAAAACAAAGACATTTAGTCAAATTAAAGGCAACCATACGTTTGATGCAGATGAACTTGGCATTAGATTTAACAGTGGATTATATCTATTCAGGCTAAAAGTTGAGTCAGTATATTTTACCTCTAAAGTCCTTATCTACTAACTTTACATTAGTTAAAGTGTAGCAACGAATTCCGTCAGACTAATTTCTCTTTCTAGCTTTAATTTTTTTCTTAATCTGTACCTATTTGTGTGCACACTCTCGATAGAAATACCGAGAAGTTTTGCCATTTCTTTACTTGACATATTAAGTTTGACAAGTGAACATAATTTTTGATCTCCTCTCGTTAGTTTTGGATATTTCTTATTAAGCTTACTAAAGAAATCTCGATTTACGGAGACAAATCTAGTTTCGAATTCTTCCCAATTTTGTGAATTACTATGAGAAATTGATCTGACAATTTTTTTCAATTCATCTCGCTTGATATCACCATTGCCATCAGCTAAGCGCGACTTTAATGATGCCAGCAATTCGTCTTTTTCGATCAATTTAAGAGACGATACTGCTAATTCTCTATTTTTTAATTCTAAAAGCTCATTAGCATGTGCGACTTCAAGTTCTTTCTTTTTCTTAATTAGTCGCTTTTCAATGTCATGCTTATTTTTTATATGAAAAAAATACAAAGTCCCAAATAAGAGCAGAAATACTAAGAATATACTTAAAACCACATTTTTAAGGAAAGCCTCTCGTTCATCTAATTCTAATCTGTCCAACTTTTGCTGCTGGATCAATTTTTCGCTTTTCTCTAATTCCTCCTGATGCTTATCTCTGATAAGAAGTAATGATTTATTATTGGCACTTCTGCTGTCAAAATATAACTCATCAAGATTTTTTTCTGTAAGTACTGCATGATATGCTTTCTGAAACTGACCAGTCTGCGCGTATAATTGGCCCAGACTTTTATAAATCAGTGGCGAAAAATCTTTATGACTTTTATATCTATCAGAAAAGTCAATCGCTTTTAAAAATGCATCTTTTGCTTCACTCGTCAAGCCTAATTCGAAGTACTTATCACCAATATATTTATAGATTAAGACCTGATGTCCTTTTTGATTTTTCTCGATCTCTGGAAGTAGGACTAAGAGATCATCAATACCCTTTTGTGGATCACTGTTTAAAATAGCATCTTCAACATCCACAAGAATTTTTACGTAGTTATTATCACCATCATTGTACAAATAGCAACTATCCACATAGTTTTTTGCTAGTTCAGGATTGGATAACTCTCTATGCGTTTTTGCAATTGAATAGTAATTTTCGACCAAGACCGATCGATCAATTTCACCATTATTAAACAAATTCTTATTAATGTCTAAAGCTTCATTTAAATATTTCAATGCTTGAGTTTCACGCTTATAAAAACTATAATATCTACCTAAAGTGATCTTGGTTCTAACCAGCGCTTTACTGTCATTCGTTTGATTCGCTAAGAGATAGGCTTTCCAAATTTTATCGTATGATTTCTGGTATTGCGCTTTGTGACCATAGACATCCGATTCAGCTAATAGCAAATCAATACTAGACACTGTGTCTTTGATAGACATGTAGTGTTCTAAGCCTTTTTCACATAATTCAATGGCTTTTTCAGAGTTTTCAATTCTTAAATTCTTAATCGTATCTATTAAATTTGATATTGAAGTAGATTGTACAACATTAAGGTCTACTGGATTTCCACTTAGGCTAAATTGAACACATAGTGTACAGCATACAATTAGCAGTTGTCTAGTAAGATATTTCATTGAGTTACAATTTGAGTGTCAATTAAGCTAGAATGTACACATAAACAGGCTAAAGTGAGGTAGTAGAGGTAGCATATAGAGTGATTATAGGCAGTTTGTCTAGTTAATGTTCAATAAAATTGAAGGCCTTTTTCTTGAAGTCTAGTAATTATTTAAGTGGACATGCCTGATCATGTAGAATCTCAATATATTCTATTCATACTTATACATCAGTTTCAATTGCCTCTTTTAAAGAGTCTTTTAGGTGTTGAAAATGTACTTTTAAGCCATTCCAATCTTGTTCCTCAATGAGTGCTTTATCAAATAATCCACCACCCAGACCAACTGCACTTGCACCTGCCAAGAAAAAGGCTTCCAAATTTTCTGCATGTACACCACCAGTTGGGACAAGCTTTATCTTATTTAGTGGTGCTAGCACATTTTTTATGTATCCAGGACCAAGTTCGTTTGCTGGAAACACTTTGACAGCTGTAGCTCCCCACTCCCAAGCCTGATAAATTTCCGTTGGTGTATACGCTCCTGGGAAAACAGGAATTTCTCTACTTACACACACTTCTATTAGCTCCTTTATGGTAACAGGTGTAACGATGAATTGTGCGCCCGATTCCAAAGCTGCATGTAATTCTGAGAGCTTTGTTACTGTACCAGCACCAATATTTATTTGAGGAAATGATTGTCGCAATCTCTTAATCAATTCAATTGCGTTATTTGTATTCATAGTGATCTCAAGATTGGTAAATCCAGTGTCTACAAACAATTGGGCCACTTTCAAAACTGTAGCCGCAGGTAAATTTCTCATAATACCAATTACAGGCACCATTTCATATAGTTCAAATGAAAAGCCTTTCTTATCTATCATGTCATGTTTGATTATCGCAATGCATTTAATGCTTATACGGATGCTGTTTTGCAAAATTTAAATATACAATGGTTTATAAAAATAAATGGAGAGGTCACCCAGGCCACTGTCTTTTAGTTAAGGGTATAAAAAGCAGACACCCTGAGTGTAAGCTCTAGTCAAATTAAGAATGAGAATTCCACTTCGGCAATGGTCTAATTGATAAACAGAAGGCAAGTAATTTAAGTATCTGATTTTCAATTAATTAACAACTTTATTTACATTTTATATAAGGAATAATATCTAATATTTACATTTTTTGTTATGAATATTATACAATAATTACATTTTTTGTAACGTATATTGAACTGATACTACATTTTTGTGTACGAATAATATGCATTTAGTAGTCAAAAAATGGAATTTAAGAGAGATACATATAATCAATTATTAGCTTGGAAATCCAAAGCAGGTAGAAAGCCTCTCCTGCTAATGGGGGCTAGACAAATAGGTAAAACGACTGTACTCCAGTCTTTTGGATCTAAAGAATATGAAGATTATGTATATATAAATTTAGAACGCGAAATAGAAGTACACAGTTTTTTCAGCGGTAGCAAAGATCCAGAAATTATTTTGGATAGATTAAGTTTGTTGCATGGTGCCAAGATCATTCCAGGGGCGACATTATTGATTTTGGATGAGATACAAGAGTGTCGAGATGCATTGACGGCACTAAAATATTTTGATGAAGAAAGGCCTGATATTCACATTATTGGTGCAGGATCCTTGTTAGGACTTACTATTGCAAATGCTAAAAGTTTTCCAGTGGGCAAAGTTGAGTTTTTAGATATGCATCCGATGTCTTTTGCTGAATATCTATCCACTGCAGATCAAAAACTGAACCATGTCTATCATCATTACTTAGCAAAGGAAAATATCGAAACACTACCTACTGCCTTCTTCAATCCTCTACAGAATATTTTTACAGAATACCTTTTATATGGTGGAATGCCTGAAGTAGCTTCATCTTATCTCGATAACCGAAATATGCTTAAAGCACAGGAAATACAAGACCGTATTCTTCGAGCATATGAGATGGACTTTGTAAAGCATGCTGACAAGACGACATCTGCCAAAATAAAGCAAACATGGGATGTAATACCGGCTCAATTAGCTTCAGAAAATAAAAAGTTTATTTATGGAATAATCAAGAAAGGGGCTAGAGCATCTGAGTTTGAAAAAGCCATACAATGGTTAAATGAGGCTGGACTCACTTATCAAGTTAATAGAATTAAAAAAATTGGAATCCCTTTAAAAGCATATGAGGATTTTAATACCTTCAAATTGTATGTATTCGAAACTGGATTACTTATTCGCTTGGCAAGATTGGATCCAAGAGCATTTGTTCTAGGGGATGAGTTATTTACAGAGTTCAAAGGTTCAATTGCAGAAAACTATGTGTGTGCAGCTTTGAAAAAAGAATTCAGACGAGTACCACACTATTGGTCTTCAGAAGGTAAGGCTGAAGTCGACTTTTTAATAGAAAGTATTAACAATATCATCCCACTTGAGGTCAAATCTGGGAATTCTACAAAAGCAAAAAGTCTTGCAGTATATAAGAAAAAATATAATCCAAAACTGAGAATTAGGATATCCAACTTAAATTTAAAAATCACAGATGATTTACTGAATATCCCATTATTTTATGCGGACCATACTAAATCCATAATTGAAAAAGTATTGAAAATATAATGTCATGCTAAATGGGAGTTGAATTCATTTTGTGCAATGAGGATTAATAATTGTCCCGTAGAATCACATGTTGTACCTACGGCACAAGGATCTATTTGTGTATCATGACTACCAATATTCAGTTCCTATGTAATAACCACTATACATATCCTTCAAAGACACCTATCATGATGACATTTTTATCATCTTCATCTAACAATCATTGTCATACCATTGCTGTAAATTTTGAATAAAGATCATTTAGGGACTATTTACTAACCCAACTCAATGGCTTTGATAAATTAATTCAATAATGTGAACACTAGTAAACTAACAAATGATTGTCTATTAATTGTACAGTAATTCTCATATAGGATAACTGACAAATTGGTTATCTTATACAACATGAAATCTCTACTCATTGGCATGTTTGTCGTATTACTATATTTCATTGGTTGTAAGAATGAAAAACAAGGAATACAAAATGCCTTACCAGTCGCACCTTTCCCTTACCTACTTCCAGAAGAAAAACCAAAACAACAACTAAGCAAAGCAGTTAATCGTAATTATGATAATTATCCAGCTGCCAGACCTGAGCATAATGAATTGTATACCTTATTCAAATATTCTGAAATTTCAGGTTTTGATTATAATGGTCATGATGGCACAATTTCACGTAGAGATCCATCAAAGGTGATTTTTGAAAATGGTAAATATTATGTGTGGTACACGCATAGAGAAACAGCCACACCACCGAGAGGAGCAGATGCCTCAAGTGATGTCATTCCGTCCAGTGATTGGGATTTAGCAGAAATCTGGTATGCCACAAGTGTAGATGGATTTAATTGGGAAGAACAAGGCGTCGCCATTAAACGACCACCCAAACCACAAGTGGGTTGGCGCTCCGTATCAACTGCGGACATTTTGAAATGGGAAGGCAAATTCTATTTGTACTATCAAGGGTTCATGGAAGCAAGTGGTAAACGTGGTGATGATTGTCCTGTCACTATGTCTATGGCTAATTCGCCGGATGGTCCATGGACACCGCTAGGAGAAATTGTCATTCCTAATGGTGGTGAAGGCGAATGGGATCAGTATTCAATCCACGATCCCTACCCTATTGTCTACAAAGGAAAAATCTACTTATACTACAAATCTGATTTTGACAGAAATCCAGAATGGGTCAGAATGGAAGGCCTTGCTATTGCGGACAAACCAACAGGCCCATTCAAAAAACATGAACTTAATCCTATATTAAATTCGGGGCATGAGACAACATTATTTCCATTTAAGACAGGTATGGCTGCTTTACTCGCAAAAGATGGTAACGAGCATAATACCATTCAATATTCACCTGATGGCATCAACTTCGACATTGCCTCAATTGTAGAATTTATGCCCGCTGCTGGAGGACCATATGTGCCTGATGCATTTACCAATACTGATTATGGCAAAGGCATTACCTGGGGCATTTCTCATTTTATAAATCTTGGTGGCAAAGGACAATATCATTCCATGTTGACCAGATTTGATTGTGATCTCAGTCTTGATGTGAACATTCCAGAAATGAAAAAGCACCGAATAAACCATAAACCTGATGTCTATTGGAGACATGCCATTAGTGATAAACTGAAAGAAGACATTCTGTCAAAAAATAAAAGACAGGCAGAAGAATGGTTTAATCAAAATAGTACTAAATGAAAAAAAATATACTGAGTATTTGGGCCTCGCTTAGTTTATTGATAGTACTTCTATGTGTATCTGTTTCATGTGGTGTTGATCTGCCTGAAGACTTAGCCTTGGAGTATGACCGTTTACCGGATGAATTAGATTTTAATGTGCACGTCAAGCCTATTTTATCCGACAAATGTTATTTATGTCATGGACCCGATGAAGCAAAGCGCGAAGCAGATCTCCGTTTGGATGATCCAGAAATAGCGTTTAACAATTTGACTAGCTCCAATAGACCAGCTTTAAAAAAAGGAAATGCCAAGCATAGCGAAGTCTACCATAGAATCATATCAGATGAAGAGGATTATAAAATGCCTACACCAGAATCCAATTTATACCTCACCAACAGAGAAAAAGCCATTATCATAAAATGGATTGAAGAAGGTGCAGAATATAAAGATCATTGGGCATTTATAAAACCACAATCGGTTGTTCCTCCAGAAGTTAATCAAAGCGATTGGGTCATAAATCCAATTGATAATTTCATTGCCAAAAAATTGGAAGAAGAAGCACTCATTCCATCTCAACAAGCTGATAAAGAATTGTTGTTACGCAGGGTTTCATTTGACTTGACTGGTCTGCCACCAACTCAAGAGGATTTACATACATTCATCAATGATGGGGGTCCTGATGCTTATGAAAAACAAATTGATCGATTATTAAACTCTCCTCACTATGGTGAGAAAATGGCAATTGACTGGATGGACTTGGCTAGGTATTCAGACACACATGGCTACACAGTAGACTTTTATAGGGATGTCAGTCCGTGGCGAGATTGGGTGATAAAGTCGTTCAATGAGAATATGAGCTATGCTCAATTCGTTGAATGGCAACTTGCAGGTGACATGTTACCACAAGCAACTGAGGAACAAATAATCGCTACTGTATTCAATCGCCTTCACCCACAAAATTTGGAAGATGGCATTATTGGTGAAGAATTTAGAGTAGAGTATGTCGTAGATCGCACATCAACTACAGCGCAAGGTATCATGGCCATGACATACAGTTGTGCAAGGTGCCATGACCATAAGTTTGATCCCATTTCTCAAAAGAATTTTTATGAGATGTATAGCTTTTTCAATAACGTCAATGAAGCTGGCTTGATACCTCGTGAGTCATCTACACCGGTCCCAACCTTACTAATGGCAACCGATTCTCAAAAGGCATATATAGCTCAACTGGAACAATTGGTTGCAGCAAAAGAACAAGAAGTAGCCATAATTAATGATGAAGAAAAAAGTGAAGTGCGAAAATGGATCAACAATCTAGATAGGAGCGACTTTTCAAAAGATATCCCCACTCGTGGACTTGTCGCTAAGTATGATTTAGAAGGCAATCTGGTGAATAAGGTAGGAAACAAAAAAACGGCAAAAATGAATCTGGAATTCGCCGGAGAACAAGAAGCCTTGTTCACAGAAGGCTACAATAATCAAGGATTATCTTTTGATGGAGATGCATGGATGGAATTGGGTAAGGTTGGCATTTTTCACCGTAAAGATCCTTTCAGTATCGGTCTGAGAATTAATATTCCAGAAGAATTGGAGGAAGGCGTTATTTTCCATAAATGCAAAGGAACACAACTTCATGCCTATCGGGGATATCATTTGTATCTGAAGGATAATAAATTAGAGATCATGTTTTCGCATACTTGGCCAGACAATGCCATTCAAAAGAAAACAATATCAGAAATTCCTAAGGGCGAATGGATTCATCTCATGCTCACTTACGACGGCTCTAGCAAAGCAAAAGGCATCAAGCTTTATCTGAATGGTGAAGAACTACAAACAGAAACTAACATTGATAATCTCTTTAAGGATATCGTCTTCTTTGATTATGTAGATGTCATCTACTCTGAACCATTAGAACCAGGCATCAAAATAGGAGGACGATGGAGAGGTGTCGGGATAAAGGATGCAATTGTGGATGATTTCCTTGTTTATGCTGTTGAACTATCAGCGTTGGAAGTGTTGCAGATCGCAAACCCTACTTCATTTGCATCCATAACAGATCAAGAATTTGCTATAAATGATCGAAAGCAAGATTTACTTTCAGAATTTTATGTGAAGAACAAGTCCCACAAAGCGAAAACTGTAGCCAAAGAACTCATCAATTTGAGGTCTGAACTTTTTGACAGTCTCGAAAATATCAAAGAGTTAATGGTAATGAAAGAGATGGATGAACCAAGACAAGCGTTTATTTTAGATCGAGGAATCTATGATGCCTATGGTGAAAAAGTCTATCCAAACATGCCTGAGCATATCTTACCATGGGCTGAGGAGTTACCAAAAAATAGGCTAGGTTTGGCTAAGTGGTTAACGGATCCAAACCACCCACTCACTGCACGGGTAGCTGTTAATCGCTATTGGCAAAATTACTTTGGAAAAGGCATTGTCCGTACAACTGAAGATTTTGGAAACCAAGGAGAATTACCTACTCATCCCGAATTACTTGATTGGCTTGCATTGGAATTTATTAAGTCTGATTGGGATGTTAAAGCCTTACAAAAGCTGATCGTCATGTCAGCTACCTATAGACAATCTTCTTTCACAACTGATAAGCTTCTTAATAATGATCCTGAAAATACATTACTTGCCAGAGGCCCTTCATTAAGATTGACAAGTGAAATGATGAGGGATAATGCCCTAGCGGCAAGCGGATTACTCAATACCAAAATTGGTGGTGAAAGCGTCAGGTCATACCAGCCAGACGGCTTATGGTTGATGAATGGAGACAAATATGTACAGGACACAGGAGACAAACTGTACAGAAGAAGCTTATACACTCTCTGGAAACGCACCGTGCCAAACCCCACATTGTCTACATTTGATCAACCAGAACGTTCGGAATGTACAATGCGCCGACAGAAAACAAACACGCCATTGCAAGCACTTGTTTTACTTAATGACCCGACGTATGTAGAAGCCGCAAAAGTACTTGGAGAAATGATAACCAAGGAAGGGGCTACCAAAGAAAGCATTGCTATGGTATATAAAAAGATTACTTGCAAAACAGCATCAGAGGAAGAACTCTTAAAGCTAAAAGAGTTGCAAGAAAACGAATATGAAAACTTCAAGTCAGATCAAGCAAAGAGGAAAGGTTGGGTTTCATCAGGTCAATATCAAATAAATCCAGCCTTGGATGGAAACTTAGTAGCTGCTAATGCAATAGTGGCAAGCGTCATTTTGAACTCTGATGCAAGCATAACAAAAAGATAGTTCTATGAGTCATCATCATCATGAAATAAAAAAAATAATCCACCCAGAATTTACTGCCATAAATACACAAATGGACAGGCGGAATTTTCTGACAAAAAGTTCGCTCGGACTAGGTGCTGCAGCTTTAGGAATGCTGATGTCACCAGAAAAACTCTTTGCTGCAAACAATAAGCCAAAGGAGTTAAATGGTTTACCAGGACTCCCCCACTTTGCAGCAAAAGCAAAAAGAATCGTTTACCTGTTTCAGAGTGGTGGTCCGTCCCAACTAGAAACATGGGATTACAAACCCAAACTCTATGAGCTGTACGGCCAAGAGTTACCAGAATCTATACGAAAAGGACAACGATTAACCAGTATGAGTGCGTCTCAAGCCACCTTCCCTTTAGTCCCTTCCATTTTTAAATTTAATCAACACGGGAAAAGTGGCACTTGGGTGAGCGAGTTAATGCCGTATACAGCAGAGATGGTTGATGATCTGTGTATCATGAAGACCATCTACACAGAACAAATAAATCATGATCCAGCTATTACATTTCTTCAGACAGGAAATCAATTAGCAGGAAGACCTTCCATCGGTGCTTGGTTGAGTTATGGACTTGGGTCGTCAAATGAGAACTTGCCAGCCTTCATTGTATTGATCTCTAAAAAAGGTGGAGGCCAACCACTATATTCTCGTTTATGGGGCAATGGTTTTTTGCCTACAGAACACCAGGGAGTTCGATTCAGATCTGGAAAAGATCCAGTTTTGTTTTTAAACAATCCAGAAAACTATGATGGCGAAGATAGAGAGCGAATGTTAACTTGTCTGAAGGAAATCAATCAAATCCAAAACAGCACTTACGGTGATCCAGAAGTAAACGCACGAATCGCACAATACGAAATGGCATTTCGCATGCAAACCTCGATACCGGAGGTAACCGATCTATCGGACGAACCCGATGACATTTTTGAGATGTATGGTGAAGATAGTCGCGATCCTGGTACATATGCGGCTAATTGTTTGTTGGCTAGAAAGCTTCTGGAAAAGGATGTCAAGTTCGTCCAGTTGTACCACCAAGGATGGGATGCGCACAACTATTTGCCAAAAAACATGCGCAATCAATTTCAGAAGACTGACCAGCCAACAGCAGCCTTACTCAAAGATCTCAAACAAAGAGGCATGCTTGATGACACATTAGTGATTTGGGGAGGAGAATTTGGGCGAACAGTTTATTCGCAAGGCAAATTGACTGACACTAATTATGGCAGAGATCATCATCCCAGATGTTTTAGTATGTGGATGGCAGGCGCAGGTGTAAAGCCTGGTTTTAGTTATGGCCTTACAGACGATTTTAGTTATAACATAGTAGAGAACCCTGTACATGTTCATGACTTCCATGCCACACTCATGCACTTGATGGGCATAGATCACGAACGACTCATCTTCAAACATCAAGGTCGCAGATATAGATTGACCGATGTACATGGGCATGTGGTGAATGATATATTAAGTTGAAATAATTGATTTCTTTAATTTCCTTCAATCCAAGGGGGATATGACATTGCTAGGAAAATTGAAAAATTAACTTCCCAATAGCCTTGGCAGAAAAAGAGAAACCTCTGGAACCAATGTTACAATAGCAAGGACAATTAAACTGACAAAAAGAAAGGGCAACACTTCTTTACTAATATTACCTATCGACTCTTTGCCTACACTAGATGCAACAAATAAACAGACACCTACAGGTGGAGTTGTCAATCCAATAATCAAATTCAGTACAGCAATTATTGCAAAGTGTATAGGGTCAACTCCGACAGATACCGCAATTTTTAATAGAATTGGAAATAAGATTAGCAAAGCAGCAATGGTCTCCATAAATGATCCAATAACAATCAATATCAAATTGATAATAAGCAGAACAACGTATTTATTGTCAGTGAAGGACAGTAACTCTGAAGAAATAAACTGAGGGAATCGCTCAATGATAAGAATCCATCCAAATAAATTGGCAAAACCTATTAACAACATTAAAGATGCTGTGGTGCTAATGGATTCTACAATCGTTTTATTGAGATTTTTAATCGTTAATTCTTTATAGACAAACATGCCTATCATGGCTGCGTAAAGAACAGCAATGATGGATGCCTCCGTTGGTGTAAACACACCGCCAATGATGCCATACAGAATGATGAAAATCATCAACAATGCCCAAAAGGTATTTTTAAAACTCAACAGCACTTGCTTGATCGAACTTCTCGGATGTTTGGGGTAATTTCTTTTCGTCGCTATATAAGACGCCGTTACCATCATACCTAGCCCCAAGAGAAAACCTGGTAGTGCGCCTGCAAGAAATAATTTACCAACTGATAACCCGCTCAAAGTGGCAGCAATAATTAAAGGGACACTTGGTGGTATAATAGGACCAACAGTAGACGAAGCAGCAGTCAGTGCACATGAATATGCCCCACCATAACCTTCTTTTTTCATTGCTGGGATCAAAATGGATCCAATACTTGCAGTGTCTGAAACAGCTGTACCAGATATGCCAGCAAAAATCATAGAAGCACCTATGTTGGCTAAGGACAGACCACCTCTAATGTGTCCAAGAAGGTGATTGCAAAAAACAATAATCTTATCCGTAAGGCCTCCTTGATTCATTAAATTGCCAGCCAGTATAAACCCAGGCACACTTAATAAAACAAAAATGTCTATCCCCGAATACATCTTCATGGGTAGGACAACTAAAGAAATATCTGCACAGACGAGATATGCCAGACATGCCAATCCCAAAGAAATAGCAATTGGAAATCGGAGCACCAAACAAACAACAAAAACCAAAAACAATATCCAGATCATTCTCTACCCTTTTTTATATCTGAATAAAGTTTTGAGGCAATAAAATATGCCATTGTCGCTGAAAGCAAAGCCATACTTGCAAAGGCAAAAGACATTCTATATTTTAATCCGGGCGAAAATTCCGAATAGCCTAATCGTGTAAATTGAATGCTATAAAAAAACATTATGACAAATAGTGTACATGACAATACTTCTATGATGATGATAATTCGTCTTTTTGCTTTCTCAGAAAATTTGTTAAAAAACCAATCCAAAAAAATAAACTCATTATTTTCAAAAGCTAAGCCACTACCAAATGCAACAGCATAAATAAAAAATAATCGTGACGCTTCTTCAGTCCAAGGTGGCGCACTGGGTAAAAAAAATCGCGCAAAAATCTGAAGCAGTACACTTGCAATGAGCCCGTAAGTACTGATCAAAGTACCATAGTACAACAGTTTATGAATGATCGCTTTCAATGATTAGTTCGTTGGTTTTATTTCTCGTTCTACAATAAAATTTTGATATAGTATTTTCATTTCAGGGGAGAGGCTATTGTAAATCGCTGCTTCACACTTCTTGCTAAAAGCAGCCTTATCCACCTCAACAAATTCGA
The DNA here is from genome assembly GCA_937997635.1 of uncultured Saprospiraceae bacterium. Lineage (GTDB taxonomy): Bacteria > Bacteroidota > Bacteroidia > Chitinophagales > Saprospiraceae > CALFUK01. The sequence continues at coordinate 40,303 of CALLFA010000175.1, forward strand.
CACCTTTGGCTTTTAGTTGGTCTTTAACCTGCGTTTCATTTTTTGAAAATAGAGCTGCCTCATAAATTTGCATGTCTTTTGCTGCATCTAAAAATATGTCTTTGAGATCATCAGGAAGTTGTTGAAATTGCTTCTCTCCTACGACAACGTAACTCCAACTGACAACATGTTCGGTAAGATTGATGTATTTCTGGACTTCTGCAAAGCCTGCGCTTAAGGTGAGGGCAAATGGATTTTCTTGTCCATCGATGGTGCCTTGCTGCAAGGCCGTAAATACTTCTGAAAAAGCCATTGGTGTTGGTTTCGCTCCCATCGCGTTCCAAGCAGTCACAAATGAGGGCACATTGGGCACTCTCAAGATCATACCATCTAAATCGTCTGGATGTTTGATTGGTCGATTGGATGTTAAGTGTCTGGGGCCTCTTTCAAAATGACAGACTGGGCGTAGACCCAACACATCAAGCATATCCTTCTTGACTTGTTCTCCAATTGGACCATACAATAACTTTTTCTTCTCTTCTTCATCTTTGATAAGAAATGGCATTTCACAAAAGCTCGCAATCTCTATCCAATTGCTCAATAAGGAAGCTGTCACAGTCATGTCGATCACTCCAGCTTGAACGAGACGTATTGATTCGATTTCTTTTGCCAGTTGCTCAGAAGGATATATCTCTATTTCCATTCTTCCATCCGATCTCGATTTTATGAGCTCTGAAAAATGTTCCATTGCTTTGAACCAGGTATGGTCTTCATTTGCCCAAAGGCTTACTCTGAACAGATGGTCAGGGGCAGGTTCTTTGGTAGAACATGATTCTGCGATAAGCAACAAACTAATCAAAAGTAAACCGTAGACATTGTAATTTATGGAAAATGAAAAAAAAGTTAATTTCGATTTTGTGCGCACGCCGTATAGAAATATTGATGATGATTATTTGTAAAAGATAAGGATTATTAAATACGAATTAAAATAAAATAAAATTCATATCATTATCATTCTTCACTAAGTGTAAAAAAGTGAATAAGTGAGGTAAAATAGTTATAACTAGAGCTAATTATTCACTATAATTTCTGAGGCAATTTTAGTAAAAGAAATAAGCGAAAAATCATATTCAAATGCCACTACTATCCAAGACAGCAATAGCAACAGGCGATGGACAGTTCGTCATCGACACTGTCCAACTTGCTGAGCCAAAAGCAGATGAGCTTATCGTAAAAATGAAAGCCGCAGGGCTCTGTCATACGGATTATGATTCACTATCCTGGGGCAAAGCTATTGTCATGGGACACGAAGGTGCCGGCGTCGTTGAAAAAATAGGTAAGGACATTACAGAATTTGCAATTGGTGATGTTGTGATTTTAAACTGGGCAACACCATGCATGACGTGCTTTCAATGTCAAGAAGGCAACCAACATATTTGTGAACGTAATTCGCCTGTTGTTGCTGGTGGTAATGGCTACACTCCAGGGCATGCCCATTTACAAGGCACACAATGGAATGGCCGACCAATTGAACGCTCTTTTAACTTAGGTACATTTAGCGAATATGTCATTGTCAAAAAATCGGCATTGGTCAAGATAGAAGAAGAAAACATCAATTTTTCTGCAGCAGCTATTGTGAGTTGCGGCGTCATGACTGGATATGGTTCCGTTGTCCATTCAGCGAAACTAAAAGCGGGTAGCTCTGCTGTCGTGCTAGGATGTGGTGGTGTCGGCTTAAATGTGTTGAACGCGTGTCAAATAGCTGGCGCATCTCGCATTGTCGCAGTTGATATTAATCCCCATAAATTAGACCTGGCAAAGCAATTTGGTGCAACTGATGTGATTCGAGCTGACAGCAATGATGTAGGCTTGCTAAATGTCGCGAGCAAAGTAAAGCAACTCTTGGGTGGTAGAGCTGCGGATTATGCTTTTGAATGTACTGCAGTCCCGGCATTGGGTGCAGCACCACTAGCGATGATTCGAAATGCTGGTACTGCGGTACAGGTAAGTGGTATTGAAGAAGACATCACGATTGACATGCGCCTTTTCGAGTGGGATAAGATTTATATTAATCCTCTTTACGGGCAATGTCGCCCTCAGATTGATTTCCCCAAATTGATGCGTTTGTATAAAACAGGTCAACTGAAATTGGATCAAATGATTACGCAGGAATATCAATTAGAGGATTTAGCAATAGCTTTTGATGATTTGTTGAATGGAAGGAATGCTAAGGGAGTTGTTGTTTTTCATTAAAGTGCTTGTGTGTTAGGCACAAAACATGGGTAGAAAAAACAACCAATTATTATTCATCTTTTTTTTAAGTTAAATGTTCAAAAGGCTTTTCAACATCACCAAATCTTAAACCGAAACAATCATATGCAATGGCGAAAATTCAATTTCTGGATTCGCACAATTTTCTTTATTGACAAGTTGATCTTTCTTTATGATCCTAGTCGCCAAGACATAGGCTTTGGGATGATTGATCGCATCAACAGCAAGCAATTTTTCATCTCGAAAATACCAGATTGATAGACTGTTTGACTGACCTATTTCTTGTCTCACTATTTTATCTGTATATCCTGTGCTGATGCCGACGGTCTGCAATTTAGTGTCATATTGATCTGACCAGAACCAAGGAATCGGATCATATGCCATCTCATGACCACATATGGTAGCTGCAGCTACTTTTGCCTGATCATTTGCATTTTGAATTGATTCTAGACTTAATTGTAATTTGTATTTTTTGTTGTCATGCATTGCACAGTCACCGATAGCATAAATTGACGGGTCATTTGTTTGACAATATTGGTTGACAACAATTCCTTTTTTAATCGTAAGACCTGCGTCTTTAGCCAATGAAGTATTCCGTTGAATTCCCACGCCTACGATAATGATATCTGTGGTAAATGTCATACCATCTTCACAAAACACGTTTAGTTCTTTCCCAGCTTTTTCAATGTGTGTAACATTTTTTTGCTTAATTACTCTGACTTTATTTTTTGAATGCAACTGATCAAAATAACTTGACACTTCTTTGACTGTTACTCTCTTTAGCAATCTATTTTCTCTTTCCAAAAGAACAACATTGACATCCATTTTCCTTAGAGAAGATGCTATTTCCAGACCTATATAACCGCCACCTATAATCAAAGCCTGAGGTGATGTCCTGTAGGTTTTTAGTTTTTCTTTAATCCGTAATATATCGTTAAGGTCACGAACACAGAAAATTGCAGATGGATGATTTATGCCATTTATTGAAGGAACCAACGCTCTTGCTCCACATGCATAAATCAGATAATCATATGCCACACTATTGCCTCGATCTGTTGTTACACATGCAGAGTCTCGATCGATTGCTGTAATAGCTGTGTGGAGAAACAATTGAATGTTTTGCTCCACGTAATTGTCCGCACTTTTGAGTTTTAGTAGGTCAACATGCTGTTCTTCGTAAAAAAATGTCTTGGACAATGGTGGCCGTTGATATGGTAAGTATGTTGTCTTTTCATAAATATGAATCTCCCCTTTCCAGCCATATTTCCGTAACGCGAATGCTGCCGATACGCCGGCATGACTTCCACCAATAATGACACATCGTTGATCTTCGCTTTGCATACCTGACATCAATTCGATGGTATATGACTAATCATTCGCAACATGTATGACTAGCCCATCAATCTCTTGTGATAAATCTATTTGACAAGCCAATCGGCTATACTCCGTCACCTTGTCATCAAACTCTAGCATGTCTGCTTCTATTTGATTAGGAGGGCCTACTTTATCCCAGTGGTCTGCCTGTACATGCACATGGCAAGTTGCACAAGAACAGACGCCTCCACAATCGCCATCAATACCGTGGATATTGTTATCTGTGGCTAGTTCCATCAATGAACCAGATGATCCTTCCAGTACATGTTCGTTGCCATCTGTGGTTATAAATGTGATTTTTGCCAATTCAATTTATTTAAGTGATGAAATAGTGACTAATAATTTGTGATAACCTACTCGTCGCTGTACGGCTCCCCATGTCTCTAGATTATCTTCATGGCTGTTTATTGAAATGGATTCTACTTTTTGTATCAAGGAATGTAAAAGAAGCTTTAACACTTGTCTGGCATGAGGAGCGCCAAGGCATTTATGATGGCTAAAGCCGAATGCAACATGCGGATTTATTTTCCTGTCGAGAATAACTTCATTGGGATTTTCAAAAACAGTTTCATCGCGATTTGCGGACGCCCAACATAAAGAAATTCGAGAGTTTGATTTCACAGCATGTTCGCATACTATAGTATCCTCTGTCACCACCCTACCCATATGCGTCAATGGAGAAAAATATCTAACCAATTCTTCTACGGCCTTACCAATTGTTTCGGGATGAGACTTAATAAAATTAAGGGCCGCTTTATTCTTTGCGAAATATGCGACTGTGTTTGTGATCATATTGATGACTGTATCTCTACCACCAGCAAAAGTCAAAATCATAATGCCTCTAATTTCTTCATCAGTAAGCAGACGACCATTGTATTCTGTTTTTAGCAACACCGAATATATATCGGAACCAGGCTTATCTTTTGACAATTGTATTTGACTATCTATATAATTGTAAAGGATGTTTGCTTTACTCGCATCGAGTTTTGTCTCTTCACTCCTGAACACATGTGTGCCCCAGGAAATCCATGTTTCTGCTTCTTGTAGAGGCAGATTTAAGAGTAAGGTCAACGCCCGAGATTGGATGTGTAAGGCTAATTCTGACACGACTTCTATCTGGTCAGATTGAATTGCTTTTTCTATTTCTTTATCAATGAGTCCTTTTAGTTTTTGCTCGTAATCTTCCTTTAAGGGCCTCCTAAACCAATCTTCGAGTAAGGACCTGTAGGCACCATGTTCAGGAGGATCCACTTCAAAAGGGATTTGTCGAGTATCTCTGATATCCACTTCAGAAGGAACCACTATCCGACCAGGTACCGCTCCCGACTTAAAGGTTTTATAGTTGTGCGCACATTTTCGTACATCTTTATGTCTGAGCACCATAGCGACAGGGTCATTCTGATCATCCATTTTATTGATGCCGAGATCTTGTCTTAATTGGACAAAGGGGTCATTAATGAAATCTTGACTTATTTTTTCTTCCATGATGATCTAGTAAACATAACAAAGCAATTTCTATTCATCTGTATTTCATTCCAGAATCTGTGAATAGACAAAAGCTGTACAATACGATATTTACGCTGACTCTGATCATCGGATTTCCAGCGTACCGTCGAATCCAGCGTACCGTCGAATCCAGCGTACCGTCGAATCCAGCGTACCGTCGAATTTATTCGATGCATTGAGAACCCCTTTAAAATTAGTCTATGAAGAGAGTACCAACGAATTCATTTGTTGTAAATGGCAGTAACGACAATGGTATTTCCAGCGTACCGTCGAATTTATTCGATGCATTTAGAACCCTTTTTAAATTAGTCTATGAAGAGAGTGCCAAAGAATTCATTCGTTGAAAATAGCAGTAACAGTAATGAGATGTATCCATAAAAAGACAAGTACCAATTCGTCGAATCCAGCGTACCGTCGAATTTATTCGATGCATTGAGAACCCCTTTAAATTAGTCTATGAAGAGAATAGGTAGAAAGTATTCTTTGTAAATAGCAGTAACAGTAATGAGATCTAACCATTAACAGACAAGTACCAATTCGTCGAATGAATTCGACGGTACAAAAAATTCATTCGTTGTAAATGGCAGTAACGATAATGGGATGTATCCATTAAAAGACAAGTACCAATTCATCGAATGAATTCGACGGTACGAGAGACAAGTACCAATTCATCGAATGAATTCGACGGTACAAAACTCATCCGTTATAAATGGCAGTAACAATCATGGGAAGTATCCATTCAAAGACAATTACTAATTCCAATTCGAATATACTTGCTCATGTCCATTGTTTTCTTTGCCGCTCTCAAATTTGCTTTCACCTCAAAAGTTCCTTTTAATCCGTATGCCTATATTTACAAAAAATTAATGATGCATCATTCTATATCAAGCTTAGTCTATATACTATCTCTTTTAGGACCATTATGCATATTCAGTCAACTTACGCTAGATCGCGCTTGCGAAACAGATCAATACGAAGGTGGTATTGTTGGATCAGGCATGTATCAAGCAAAGGAAACACTCCGTTCTGATGGTAGTATTGCTTCAAATTCTGACGTCATTTTCTCAGCAGATGAAGTCTCTTTATCGACGAGTTTCACCGTTCCTGTTGGCAGCACCTTTCTGGCAGAAAATACAGACTGCGAGTCGGTGTTAGCTGATGTGACAGCAACCTCAGTTTCAGGTTCGGCAGGTGCTTATACTTTTTCTGTAACAATTGAAAACCCTGATACTGGCTGCAGTCAATATGCCAATTGGTGGGAAGTCATCAGTTTAGATGGCACACTTTTATATCGAAGAGTACTTGGTCATAGTCATGTGAATGAACAACCGTTTACAAGATCTGGAGGACCAGTTAATATCAGTTCAACAGATGAAGTATATGTCAGAGCTTGGATGCACCCGACTGGGTATGGCGGGCAAGTGATGAAAGGATCGGTCGCCATGGGTTTTGAAAAAACAGTATTATCCAAGGAATTTGCCAGTGAGTTGAGTCAGGAAGCGCCACTTCCAGGAAATTGTCCTTTCTAATTGTGTCAAGCGGGTCTTGTTCTTTGAGGACTTATTATTTGATGTGACATATTTATTTGTATCCAGTTGCATTTGTAGCGTTTATCCATTTTTTAGGCGTTAAATTAAAGCTATTCAGGCCAGCTTCTTTTCTAAACCTGTCGAATTCGACACCTTTAAAATTTGGATTGCGTAAACTTCCCGTAGATTAAATCAATTTATACGCAAATAATGTACACATACTCAATAAACAACAACTCTTAACTGTTAAACCCATCCGAATACTCATTTTAATACTCGTATTGCATAAAATTGTAATATTTTAGCAACTGGTTTATAGCACAATAATTAACTATAAGCGTACGTACTATTCCTAATCAACATTGATATGGCTCAAAAGAAAAAGGCTAAGAAAAAAAAGACAAACGCAGAATCAAAACCAGTACTCAAGAAACTGACATTTCTGGCTTGGTTTCTATTCATTGCTGGATTGATCTTTACTATACTCGTCTTTGTATTCATCTCCGTATCAAAAATGCCGAATACAGAGGAACTAGAAAATCCAAGTTACGACTATGCTACCCTCATAATCGCTGACGATGGGAACACTGAAATAGGAAGATATTGGAGAACCAATAGAGAGAGCACCAATTTTTCAGAACTCAATACGCATTTGGTTGATGCATTGGTGTCTACAGAGGATGAGCGGTTCTTTAACCACACAGGTGTCGATGGAAGGGCAATCTTACGAGCAGTTGCTAATTTTGGAAAAAAAGGAGGTGGAAGCACCATCACACAACAATTGGGTAAACTATTCTTCACTCAGCGATCAAGCAACCCTGTCAAGCGTATTTACCAAAAACTCCAAGAATGGGTCATTGCCGTTCAATTCGAAAAACGGTATACCAAAGAAGAGATTATCGCCATGTTTCTCAATAAAATGGACTTTAGATATGATGCAGTCGGTATTGCTTCTGCCGCAAAAACATACTTTGGAAAAGAACAGCAAGAACTGAACGTAGAAGAAGCCGCATTACTCATCGGTATGCTGAAGAATCCAAGATTATATGACCCCGTCCGAAAACCAGAGAATGCAATGAAACGCAGAGAAGTTGTATTGAGTCAAATGGTCAGGACTGGTAAACTAGATAAAGAAGTTTATGATTCAATTAGAGTGTTGCCTTTAAAAATGGAAAACTTTAATAGATCAGACCACGTCAAAGGTCTTGCACCATACTTTAGAAGAGAGTTAACGAAAGAACTACAAACAATCTTAAAGGATCCTAAACACGCCGATCCAACAGGAAAAAAATATGACTTATATGCCGATGGTCTCAATATATATGTGACTATTGATGCCAAAATGCAAGCACACGCAGAAGAAGCAATGCGCGTTCATATGAAAAAAGTCCAAGATAATTTTTTCGCCACGTGGAACAATAAAGATCCTTGGTCTTATGAAGCAGATTCAAAACAAAAATCTACAAGGCAAAGTAAGCTGCGCCAAATGATAGACGAATCAGAGAGATACAAAAGACTAAGAAATAAATATCTCCAAGGAGTCACAAGTAGAATTTCTGGAGATATCGACAAAGTACGCCTTTGGAACTCAGACATCAAACGATTGATTGAAGCCAAAGAAAATCCATCTTACTTAGACGGACTGGTAAGAAAAGAATGGATCAGTAAACAGCAACGAAGCACGTATAAAGAAATATTAGAAAGCGATCACATTCTCGAACTCATAAACCAATGGAATAAACTCGAAAGAGTAGCTAAAAATGAATTCTCCAAAAAGACTAAAATGAAAGTCTTTGCCTACACACAAAGCGGAGAAAAAGTAGTGACAATGAGTCCACTTGATTCCATTAAATATCATGGAGAACATCTACAACTTGGATCCGTCTCTATAGAACCCCAAAGCGGTTTTATAAAAACGTGGGTTGGTGGTGTAGGTTTCAAATATTTTAAAAATGATCACGTCAGGAGTAATCGGCAGGTTGGATCCACTATAAAGCCGCTCATCTATATGCAAGCCATGCAGCAATGGGCAATGTCTCCATGTACCAAAGTGATTGATCAGCGCTATTGCATTGATAAAAATGATCCTAACTTTTCCGTCTCGGCTACCTGGTGCCCAGAGAACAGTAGAAAGAAATACAGTGGTGAAAAATTTACACTTTACGACGCTTTAATGAATTCCCTAAATTCAGTATCCACGTATCTGATGAAAGAAATTGGGAATGTCGAACGAGTCAGAGAACTCGCAGAAAGTATGGGGATAAATAAAGATAAAATTCCACCATATCCTTCAATTGCCTTAGGGACACCAGACCTATCGGTTATGGAAATGACTGGAGCCTATAATACGCTTGCCAACAAAGGTGTGTATGTCCAACCAACATTTATCAAGCGCATTGAAGACAAAGAAGGCAAGGTTATCTATCAAGCAAATCCAAAAAGACGAAAAGCGATTGATGAGCAATACGCTTACTTGATGACAGATATGCTCAAGCACGCTACTTCGCGACGAAGAGGCGAAATCCAAACAGAGTATGGAGGTAAAACTGGTACAACAGATGACTATCGAGATGGATGGTTTATGGGCATCACCCCTGGTCTCGTGGTAGGCACTTGGGTAGGTGGCGACAACCAGTGGATTCGATTTTTGAACCTCGATCTTGGTCAAGGAGGAGTTATGGCTCGTCCATTCTTTTGGGAATTTATGCGTCGTGTGGAAAATGATCCATCATTAAGATTTGACAAGACTGCTGTATTCGAACCACCAACTGACGGTCTGAGTATTGAGACCAATTGTGCTTTATACAGTGCCTTGGAACAACCAGCGCAAGGACCAGAAGATGAAATGGATGAAGAGTTCGAAGAGGAGTTTGAGGACGAATTCGACTAGATCTGGCTTATTTTTAGCATTCTTTTGCTTGAAACACACGAAAAATCACTAAAAATAGGGATATAATAAGATCTCATTAAGGCTTACTTTTACTGTGACACTGATACAGAACAAACTTCCTAAAGAAAGAGAGTCATTACAGGATATGGCTCTCTTTTATTTTTCTAGTTCCGACGGATTTTTTCGTCGACATAAAAATCACTATAAATAGGGATAAAATTTAAGCATTGCTTCTATTACATTTGCATTCGACAGACTAAGGATATTCTTCCACTTAAAGGAGAGCCATTTAACCCATGACTCTCTTTTGTTTTTTATTGACCCCCATGTCTAATTGAACAAGAACTACGGTCATGCTATCCGGACATTGTCATGACTCTGAATGTTAATTGCACGGATCAATCAAGGCATGAAAGGTCGCACCTTGTTTTACTTCAAATTCTGGATTTAAAGAAATCAAATTGGATCTAAAGTCTACAATTTCTGGAGACAACACCTCTCCATTTGAATTTATTGATACCCTACTTTGATACACATTAGAGCTGATCGATTGGTTCAATAAACTTATGGTGGAAACACAAGAAATACTATTTGCGCAATAGCGAATCCATAATCTAGGTGCAGAGGCACTACAGTTTACATGACGTTCTGCAGTCTGACTACCCAAGCCTTCAATGATAAATGCCATTGCATTATCATCGGACCACGAATTTTGATTGACTATCTCTTGTACAACAGAAGAAATGTCAGCGGTTCTGTGCTCTTCGAAGGCAACGTTTCTGACTGTCCAATCATTAAAACTCCAATTGACAGCATTCACTGTTTTATTTCTTTGGCTAATGTTAAATGGTGTGGCAACAAAAGCTGGTGCATGACCAATAGCCTGTCCCCACAATGTCAAATCGCTAGCCTGAGATACATCGGTCTCATCAACGACGAATTGCACATACGCCTCTTGAATGCTGGCTCCTTGAGGTATGCCCAAATTAGAAAATCTAAGTCCTATGATTTGATTGCCAGTGTCATTTGTATCAAATGTAAGCTCTAAATCACTACTTCCATTATTGACACTGCCATTAGCGCGTTCCTCTGCACTATCCATTGAACTAGCTGCTGAATCAGTACTTAGTTGCTCATCACAATCACACGAAGGGTGGTCTGGCAGAATGTCACACAGTTCTATCTTACCAAGCATCCCTCTATTGGGGTTATCATTATTATCTTCATCAATGGTATAGATGGTATTGTTATCAGCAAATGCGATAGCTTCTCTTTGCCAATGTAAGCCTGCAGGAAAATCAACAGCCGTAATGGTACCATCTAGAAAAATACCAGGCGTGAAATCTGTCACCAACCAAAACCTCCTTCCCCACAACATAACCAGCGTCTGTCCATCAGGACTTAAATCTGCCGAAGCGATTTTGTATTGATCAATGGGTTCATTTGGATAGTTTGGATTCAAATTGATGGAGAACAATTGCGTAGCCGTGTATTGTCCACCTGGATTTGGTGTGGCTGGAATTTTGTAAATATGTGCCAATCCCGCAAGCGGATTATCTGGATTAGACTTATTATTTTTTGGAATCAAATAAATCTCATTGTTCCAATAAAACATTGATTCTGTATCACCAGCAACTCCATCATTGGGATATCTAAAGTTGATGACTTCTGCTGTATAATCTGTATCGCAAAAATACAGTGGATTTTTTATTTTATAAATGTGCAAATCAGTATATGGACTATTCCCACTACCGAATTCACCGACATACATATTACCATCATCATCAGAAGTCATGTCTTCCCAATCAACATTTTGTATGCCTGGGATAAAGACTTCACGTAGTAATGTCCCATTAGCATCCAATTCGTATAGAATGCTATCATTGGGTGGATCATTGCCTTGTTTATCATTATGTGTCCAAAAATTTCCATAATGGTTAACGATAAGTCCTGAAGCATGATACACGTCAAATGGCAATTCTGCACATAACTCAGGTTCGTATTCTGGCAAAGAACCTGTACATGGTACCAGATCAAGTCTGCCCTCACCAAATAGTGATGGATTAGCAGCTACATTAGTCGATGTTGCATTCCAGCCAATTCTTGCCTCCCGAGTATTCCCACCATCATCATCATCATTCACTTGGACATCGATCCCGATGACATTTCCTTGGATGCCATCTCCGATCAGTGACCAATTTAGAGCAATCTCATACGTATATCCATTTGCTGTGTTTATAAAAGCAGCATTTACACCAGCAGGATTAACCTGGCCTTCTGAGACATGGTATACATCTGAATCATTCCACCGAAACAAAAAATGGTGATCATCAATACCATCATACGTTGTCGTTTTATCATTACCAACATCAAGGAACAATTCGACACCATCATCAGAAGACTCTAACCCTGGAGGAGAATCATTGACCAGTACATCGTCACTGACATTAATGACCAGATACAGATTATTGTCATCCCATATCGCTTTAAAGTAGGCTGAAAAATCTGATGAAGATGCTGCATTTCCATCTATCGTCTGCATTAGATCGTACTGGATCGCTGGATTCCAAAGTCCACCTTCACTCCCATTGATCCCTGGAGCTGAACCTGTTTTGCAAAATAAAGCCTCAGGTTGAGTTGCGGGACAAGATTCTACAATCGATACATTATCGAGATTAAACGTCCCGAGAATATCACCATAATTGAAATACAGAAACACATCTTCCGTAGCATCATGTGTAAACGTGTGCGAAAAAGGTTGCCATGCATCTGTTAGTGGAGCAGATCCCCCAGAGATGAAGTTATTGCCATTCACAGCATTCATACCAAAAGACATGTTAACAGAACCCGTAGATTTTCTAGCATCAAAAGTTAAGACATAGGTCACACCAGCTGTCAGTGGAATCAAGTCTCTTTTAATTTGAATATCCCAAGGATTTACCCCAAGTGAAGTGACAGTGACTTCTGCTGACAATGAACCATCCGAAGCTGTTGCATTGGTGATGGAAAAGTTAGCAGTGCCACCATTAGCCGTCCTTGGGCCCCAATCAGTAAAATTACTTTCGAAAGATTGATTAGTCATAATTAAATTTGCTGTATTGCATTGACTTAGTAAAGAAGTAGTTAAATAACAAATGGACAACACTGCGGGTAGGATAAATCTAAACATGTTCATTGTTTTGAATGTAATTTTGATTAATAGTATAACCTGTAAGCACACATCTTAGTCTAAATGCTATATGTGACACTAGCAATGACTCTATTTATACTTTAAAGCCTTAATATAAATTCAATTATTCAAAAAAAAGTAGGGTATACACCTATTAACCTATGGATTATAACTTGTAAACTATTGTTCAGAATAACACAATTGATGGAGAATTCCTGTCCCGAGGCTTCAATTCGCAAATTTGAACTCTACTCCAGACCTCTATGTGAGAACCAAAACAAAAAATTTAGTTTGACTGTCTCTATTGTCAGCCTCCTCATAAATAAGGATATTTAACTTTTCATCACATAGGAGTAATAATATAAGAATGCAACCAATTACTTTTGTCATGCAGATCGATAAGACTTCTTATAACTAGTTGCATCCGCAAAGTTGCATTTTGAATAAAAAAATGCAAAGTCCCATTGGTTGATATTAAACCATTCGCCTTATGAGTAAAAACATTGATCATTTACCAGGAAATAAAGGATTGCCAGTGGTAGGTGAAATTCTAAACATATCCAAAGAAGGCGTTAAATATTTTGAGAACAGAAAAGAGAAATACGGTGAGGTATATAAGTTTAGGATGCCAACCGGAATGGTTGTCGGTTTTCTTGGCGAAAAAGCTGCAATAACTTTACTAAAAAATCATGGAAATATTGTCAATATTGGGAATGCCACTAAAGACTTATTGGGACCAATATATCCAAATTCCATTATGCTGATGGATGGAGAACAGCACAAAAAAGACAGAAGCATTTTAATGCAAGCGTTCAAGAGAAAAGCCCTTAGTGAGTATATCACAAAAATGCCGAAAATTTTGGAGCAAACACTTGAAGAAATTCGTGATAAAAAGAATATCAAAGTGTACCCCATGTTTAAGACGCTTGTCATACGAATCACAGGTAAGTTGTTTTTCGGAATTGAAGATGAAGTATTTCTTAAAAAAGTGAATGAGGCAATTACTCCTATGGGTATAGCAATGGTCAGTATACCAGTTAATTTGCCAGGTACAGCTTATAATAAAGGTTTGAAAGGCAGGAAATATCTTTCGAAAGAATTTTTAAAACTAGCTGCACAAAAGAGAAAACATCCCGGTAATGATTTTTTCAGCAAACTGTGTATCGCCACCAATGAAGATGGAGATACCTTTACTGATCAGGAGATTGTGGATCACCTCTTGTTCCTCTATCAAGGTGCTTACGATACAACTTCATGGGCATTGAGCAATTTAGTATATAGATTGTCTAAAGCACCAGAGTGGCAAGAAAAAATGAGAGATGAAGTAAAACATATTGACTTAAAAAATATTGATTTACATACGATACTCGGACTCAAGACGTCTACAATGATTTTTAATGAGGCCATGAGACTATCACCTTCAGTACCCTTGACCATCAGAGAAGCAAATGAAGATTTAAAACTAAATGAAGACGTGACAGTTCCAAAAGGGACAAAAATTTGGGTAAGCATGACGATGGGTATGAGAGACCCTAAACACTGGAAAGACCCTGAAGCATTCGATCCAGGGCGATTTAGTGAGGATCGCCAAGAACATAAGAAATGCCCACACGCTTTTTTACCTTTTGGTGCAGGACCACACCAATGTATCGGAAGAGTATTTGCCGAAATTATCGTTAAAATGATGATGACCGCAATTTTGAAGGAATTTAGATTTTCCGTTCCTGACAACTATAAGATAGATATAAGTGAATTCCCAATCATGCGACCTAAAGATGGATTGCCTGTTCAGTTTGAGAAGATTTAAGACCAGTAAAGTCAACACATGCCAGAAGTAAAACACCTTATCAATGACATTTCAATAGAGCTCCAAGTGAGTGTCCGTATTAAACAAAATATTGATGCGCTTTTGACCTTACAGACGCCTACTGGTGCCATAGATGCACGCTGTGACAGTCGCATATTAGAATCTTCACTTGCCCTGTATTTGTTGAGAAGTCAAGCTTACGGACTGGAAAGACAGGAACAAATTGTACAATATTTACAGAAAGAAATAGGCAATAAAAAAGAATATACAACACCATTAGAAAACGTCATTATAACAATGGCTGAGAGATTGGTCAATGTTGATCAGATTTCAAATACAATATCACAGCAAGGGACAACTTCAATTATAAGCGCTGATCGTGGTAGAAAAGCACTTTATTTTGGATGCCTCTTAGCAGAAACAGGTGTAATAGATTTTTCGGATTTACCCTTTGATTTCATTAGCTTCCAAACACCTCACCAAGCCGTACAAACTTGGGCAAATGTTATGCTTTGTAGCCTAAAGGTTATGTACTGTTATGGCACTTCTAATGAACATCTTATTACATTAGAAGACCGCAATTTCCTTACTTCTAAATTATTTCAAACAGCCATTTTTGAGAATAATGTATTGACACAAATTGTGGGACTTATTGCACTATCTAAGTTACTTCCTAGCGAGCAACTTGAAAATCCAATAAATGCTCTATTGACATGGCAACAAGCTGATGGTGGCTTCCCTTTGATGACTGGTCTGGATAATTTCGTAACTCCATTAGCTGGTTTTGCCTTATTGGAATCGTTACCTTATTTAATCGAATTAGATCAAGTTACATCTAATGCAGCATTAAGAAATATGGCTAACTATCTGGCTTCAGAACAAAAGGAGAGCGGAGGATGGTCCTATATGAAAGGCACTGCACAAATTGACCTAGACGATACTGGTTTGTGTCATGCCTTCTTAGCAGTTCTTGATCCAACTGCATTTAACACTCACATCAATAAAGCAGAAAGTTATGTAGCACAAATGCAACATAGCGATGGCGGTTATCCCACTTATATAAACGGCAATCCTTCTACAACTTCTATGACAGCTGCTGTACTTCATGGAATCCTAGAAATGGTATCGTCTCATCCAGAGAAAATTTCTTCATGGAGAAATTCAATAGCTCAGACTTTGCAATATCTGGCTCGAAATCAAAAGGACAATGGCACCTTTGAGAAACGCTGGAGTCGATCAGAGACACATGCTATGTTTAGAGTAGCTGTAGTTTTACGAATAATCCAACAGAATCGTGATTTATCAGATCTCGATGAATTAATACAGAACATTTTAGACAAAATAGATCATTACTTAACCAATTCGCAGAATGCTGATGGTGGATGGGGATTTAACTCAGATAGGGAGAGTGACCATATCAGCACTGCATATGCTATACTTTGTTGTTCTCTATCTAAGCAAGAATTAGCAAAAAAAGGAGTACACTTTTTATTGAAAGTACAAGAAAATAATTCCACTCATACTAAACCAGATTTATTGGGTCCACGCCCAGTACCTTATTCGATACCAAGCTTACACTTAGTCATTCAAATCTACGCTTTTGCATATTTCATGAAAATCCATAAGTCTACATAAAATAAATATCGATATAATAAATACTCTTATTAAAGAAAAAACATCACTTGATCTTCTCTATCAATGGAAGGATCGCCTTGAGCGTGTGATGTCAGAAAAATTGCCTTCAGTAGGAACAGCGCCTAGTCGTCTACACGAAGCAATTAGGTATTCGAGCCTGAATGGAGGTAAACGAGTGCGAGGCTTATTGGTATATGCTACTGGGTATCTGATGGGTGCTACAGACGAATTACTCGATGTTCCAGCGTGCGCTATTGAAGCCATTCAATCCTTTTCTCTTGTTCACGATGATTTGCCTGCATTGGATAATGACGATTTAAGACGAGGAAAACCATCGTGCCATAAAGCTTATGATGAGGCTACTGCCATTCTCGTAGGCGATGCTTTACAAATGTTTGCCTTTGAACAGTTGAGTAAGGCAACTCACTCAGCAGAACAACGACTCAACATGATTCGAATATTAGCTGAAGATTCTGGTTCAACTGGTATGATCGGCGGTGGTTTTATTGAATTGGATATTAGTGGTAAATCTTGTTCTCTTAAAGATTTAGAAGACCTTCATTGGTTAAAGTGTGGCAAGTTAATTCGAGCCAGTGTGCTGTTGGGTGCTTATGCCGTTACAAACCCTGACAATGATATGTTGTCAAGATTAGAACAGTATGCTTATGGTTTGGGAGTTGGCTATCAGATAAGTAACGATCTTTTAGATAGTATGGGTAAACTTGAATTCCTTGGCAAAAAACCAAATTCAGATGAAACAGTAGGTAGAACCACTTTCTCTTCAGAATTTGATAGGTCTATTGCCAAAAAACGTATGCTTGATTTATTTGATGAATCGTTAGATGCCTTATATGGATTAGACAGAGCTGAACCGTTGCAGCTTATTACCAAGCAAGTCAGGGATCGATCATTGTCTGTTTTTAATTAGAATGCTCTCTAATTCGTTCTTTATTTGTTCATTATTTTGGTATAAAATTCCTTTTATCCCTGTGGAAGCAGCGCTTTCAATTTTAGTGATGCTATCGTCAATGAGAATGAAATCTTCGCGATCATACTCTTGGTTATCTTGTAATAACTTAATAAAAAATTCTGGATTAGATTTTACCAGCTTATAGTCGTAAGAATATATTTGCTTTATTGACCATTCTTCAAAGCCATACTTTTCAGAAATATATCGTACACTTTCTTTGTAATTGTCACTCACAATAAAAATGTCAAAATTATTACTGATGATTTCAATTAATTCGGTATTGACTTGTAAGGTCTTAAATATTTCACTTTGAAATTCATCATGTGATAATTGTTGTGCTGTTAGTTTATTGTGTTCTTGATGTAATTCGCTAAATGTATATTTATCCCCAGACTCATATTTTGTATTGAGTTGATTGATTATTTTCCAATTTATACAAGAGTTTGGCAATTGATTGGGTTGCAATACCACTCCTCCTAAATCCAACAAAACAATCATATTACTATTCATTTTCTCTCATTTAGACAATACATTTTGGCGGAGACTCTCATAAAACGTATTTGGAATATGATGTGTTTAGAAATTACCCTATGTATTGCTGCATCAGTGTATAAATCAATTAGATTTCAGTATTGAATATCTATTCGATATCCTGCAAAAAGGAAAACACTTTTAATAAGATGTAAAAGATTAAGGAAGTGATCGATTGTGTCTACTGAGTAAAAACAATAGACTACTTATCTACATCATTTTGATCAATGAGTCTAAACCCGTTACCGTGGATATTGACTATCTCAAGTTGATCATCTTTGCTGATGTATTTTCTCAATTTAGTAACAAAGACATCCATACTTCTAGCAGTAAAGTAATTGTCTTCGCCCCAAATTTTGGTGAGTGCTTCTGATCTGGTCAACACCTCGTTTTTGTACATGCAAAACATTCGAAGCAGATGTGCTTCTTTAGGAGAAAGTTTGGCTGTGTCTTGTTCGTCTCCATTTTTATATGTCAGAATACGCAATGGATAATTGAAATGATATTTGCCAAGAGTGAACTCTTTAATCTCTTCTCGTGGATCAGCTTTCTTTTCGCTTCTTCGCATTACCGCTTGCACTCTATAAAGCAACTCTTCAGAATTAAATGGTTTTGTTATATAGTCGTCAGCACCTATTTTAAATCCTTCAAGCACATCTTCTTTCAATGCTTTTGCCGTTAAGAAAATAATTGGGACTTCAGTATCCTTTT
Source organism: uncultured Saprospiraceae bacterium (assembly GCA_937997635.1). GTDB lineage: Bacteria > Bacteroidota > Bacteroidia > Chitinophagales > Saprospiraceae > CALFUK01. The sequence continues at coordinate 58,675 of CALLFA010000175.1, forward strand.
CTCTGACTTCTTTAGCTAATGTAAACCCATCTTTCTTAGGCATCATGACATCAAAAATGCAAAGGTTGAAAGCTCCTTTACTGTATGCCCGGAAACCAGCTTCACCGTCAGTCTCGAGATGTACATTGTAATCATGCATCTCTAAGTAGGAGCGAAGTACATCTCCAAAGTTCTGATCGTCCTCAACTAATAATATCTTATTGCTCATGCGCTAGGTAATGATCGATTGTTATATTTATTTGGATGATAAAAGTGTTAATTAGTCACTATTTGAAGCATAAAAAGGTAAAAAAATTGTAAAAGAACTGCCTTCTCCTAGTTCACTTTCCACTTTTACGTCTCCTTTATGTGCATTCACGATTGCTTTTACGTAAGACAAACCAAGTCCAAAGCCCTTAACATCGTGCAGATTTCCTGTATGAACCCGATAAAACTTCTCAAAAATATTCTTTAATGCCTCTTTTGACATGCCAATTCCTTTATCAGCTATCTTTATATGGATTCCTTTGTCAGAATTATACGTACTGACTTCTATTTTGGGTATTTCCTTTGAATACTTCTCAGCATTGTCGAGCAAATTATGGATAACGTTTGAGATATGGTTGTTGTCAGCCATTATCCTTGTTTTTGTTGCTTCAAGGTTTAGCTTTATCGTGCCATCACGCTTATTGACCTTTAATCTCGAGTTTTCTGCCGCTGTCTTTATCATGTCATGCATATCAAACTCCGTAACTTTCAATTGAAAATCTTTCTTCTCCAACTGGGCCATTTGAAGGACTTTTTCAACTTGACCCAACATGCGCCTATTCTCTTGTTTGATGATGTTGACAAATCGGGTGACTTTATCCGCATTCCCAATAATCTTCGGATTGTTGATTGAGTCTGTTGCAAGAGAAATAGTTGCTATTGGTGTCTTGAATTCATGCGTCATATTGTTGATGAAATCTGTCTTCATCTCGGATACTTTATTCTGAAATAGAATGGTATTAATCGTATAGACAAAACAAAATAAAATCAATCCCGTAAAAATCAACGAACTTACCATAGACACCCAGCTAGTTTTCCAAAGATACGCGACTTTGTTAGGGAAATAGACTTTTAATTGCCCAGGAGATTCTGTCTCGTTTGGAAATAAATTGACTTTGTATTCTGACTCGTACAAATTTTTACCATCCAATTGCTCTATTCCTGCAGAGCTAGATTGAGGTTTTTCATTCGACTGAAAAGAAAATTTACCGTTAATTATTGAAAAACTCTTCGTTTCATTGGAATATATGCCATAGTCATAGGGTATGTATATGCCCTGATTTTCCATTTCATTACTTAGCCAAGTGCCTAATTTTTCAGGAGGAATGTTATCTAAGTACTTGTTCAACCTGGATTTATACGTTAAATCATTTATCTTTTGAGCTGCATACTTCGATTGAAAACTTTCAAAACCCGTGGACAATGAACCTTTACTATTGTAATGTGGAAGTTGTAAAATACTCTTAGTGCTTTCTTGATAGTCAATGATCTCTTCATGAACATTATTGAGTGCTTCGGTAACTTTGGTCTGAAAGCTTTTTTCTTGTAAATCAACTGATCGTTTTATCCACAAAAACTGGATAACAGAGGTCCCTATCAATGCTAGGGTCATTATCACAATAATCACTATAATGGATTGCCTATTCATTTATTGGTAATGAGTTAATGCATTATACTCAATTTAATTGAGAATAATCATTATTCTACAGTCCCTTTAACGATGATTTAACCGCAATGTATGTGTCTTGTTAACAGAGATTAAAATCCTGAATAAATTGAGAGTTGTGCAGTCGGTCTTGAAAGTTTGTTGGGGCGGCTGACACCTTTCTCTGCTTTTTACTGCGGCAGTAACTTCCAATTTGAGTCTTTGTCCCAATGAAACGTTTACTGAAGATTAAATCGAGCTGTTACACCAGCTTGCACAGATGTTATTGGGAATGAATTTGACAGATACGGCCGAGTTTTACTGTAATCGACGAATGCTCTCAAGCTTAAATTTGAATTTATATCGTATTCAACTGCTGGATTAATACGAAGGGTTCTAAGACCTCTTGTTGGCTCAGATGATGTTCCTCTATCTATTTCATGTATTGATGTGATGTCATCTCTAAATGAAAAATCAAAGGTAATAAACATCTCTCTTGGCGCTTCCGTTTGTTCTTGAGCAACATTAGTAGGGGCATCGCCTAAAATCTCTCCAGTATCTGGGGCACGGCCTCTTTTCTTTCTTCTTCTATTGCCTGTAAACAATTCTACTCCTTTGATGGTCCATCCAAATCCTGCTGTGTACTCTGTATTCCTAGCTTCCGTTAACTGACTTATATTACCAGTAATCAAACTCAAATTTCTAGTCTTCTTATACTCGAATTCTATATTAATGTCATTCACTGTTTTCAATTCAAGACCGATAATTGGTACAAAATTCTCAGATATCACAACTGTAGGAATTTCGAATAATGCATAATAATTCAACTGTTCTTGATCAGTTGGAATTGCAAAACTAGTCCCAAATTCTTCTATCGAAGAAGCAAACTGCAGGTCCGTTTCAAATCGAGACACTCTCAAATTCGAATTGTACCCGTGAGTCAAGGTAAAGCTTGAAAATATATCTTGGAAAGCGCCGATTTTGGACAATCCATCCCAACGTATATTCCAATTTGGTGCTGGTATATACCCCCTCTTTTGGACATCATCGGTAATGTTTAATGAGACTTCTTCATCAGGGTTCTCAGCAAAATTTGTCCCAGTATAGGCTGATAAAAAAGAATGAATCAATACATCATTTTGTTGCCGTCCAAATCCTCTTGAAAACCCATCATCTTGATCATGAGGTAAACCAATATTTGGATTCACTTCTCCATTCCTCTCCAGATTGGCCAATCTATTTGAAATAGTAATTCTGTTGTTTTCAAATGTTTGGAATAAGACGTCCACATCATTTCTAAACAAAGTCTGCATAGCAAAGTATGACACATCAAAAGAACCTATATCTCTCATTGTTGTCTGCTGAAATATTGCAGGCGTTTGATAAGTGATGTCAGGATTGTTATTGATGAAAAACTCTGAGTGATCTAACGAAAACGACTTTGTAAATTCAATATCTATCTCAAAATCCTTCCAAGGTTCTATCTCTAGCTGGAGTTCAAAATTCTGTTGGCTTGATTGCAACACTTGTTGATTTTGGAATCGATCTGGCGTTATCCATCCATTTTCACCTGCATTTGTCAAAAAGCTTTGTAATTCTGGTTGTAGACCTAAGACAAATCCCCAACCTGGTGCGTCAAACCCAGACGATAATCCCAAATATTTATTCGTAGGCAAAAATCCTGGGACCAACGTGGAGAGATTTTCTCTATAGGTGAATTTTGCATTGCGCAAGGAGAATAAAGGCCGGACAAGCAACTTTTCAATTACTGATGCCCCTTCTCTTTCTTTATCCTTTTTTCTTGTTCGCTCTGCTCCTGCATCTGGAGTTTCTTCTTCCACCTTATCCTTATCTCTAGATCGACCTCTCGGCTTACTATTTGACTTATCTAAACTCTTGACGTATTTCGATTTTTCGAAGAGTTTATCAAAATTAAAATCTGCATTTAGCGATCGGCTCTGGTTGTTGCTGATGATGTTGCCAAGTTGTATCCCATCTACACCACGAACACTAGATCCAAGTGGAATGCCATTATTGACAGATAATGAACCCGTACTCCAAGCATAATCAGCATCATATTGTGCTTTGACATTTATCCAATCCATGAATGGCAGATATCTTATCGGCAAATTCCACGACAAGCTAAGGCTATGATTATAGTCCTTATTTCGACCTCCGCTTCTTATATTCTGATTGAGTGTATCCCGTGCCGCTTGTTCTTTTTCTTCAATGGTACTCAGTCCATTTACTTCGTCTACTTCTCTCCCAAACTTATCAAAGAATGGCCTTGCGTCTCTGTTTATTCTGATTCCACCTGGTCTAATTTCATCTACAACGGCAAAATTAGTAGCAAAAAAGTCAAATTTTAATGCTTTGGTAAAATCCCATTTCAACGCATATCTTCTTTCCCAATCAAACCTTTGATCATTAAAAACATAATCTATGTCTGTTGGTATTCTATATTCTTTCTCGTTACTAAATCGCCTGAGTTGTGTACTAAACGAAAAGCTATTAGGAAACGGATTAAAATTAAACTCCTTTAAAATCTTTAAGTGGTCAGATTTTATTTTTTTGAATGGTTGAATTGGCTTGCCTTGTCTACTGTAGCTATAATCTAGTCCGCCACGATAATCATCACTAATCTCTGATTTAACAAATTCATCTTTGTACTCCGTACGCGTATGTCCATAATTTAATGTGACATTCTCAATATCCCAAGGTGCAGGTTTCTTATCAGAACCATTGCTTCTTTCTTTTCTGACATTGGTAAAATTATATGTCTTTATGGTTGTTGTCCTTGCACTTCTGTCTATAATATCCTCTTGCTCAACAGGGTCATCTGTAATGTCAAGTAATTCATCTACCGTTAAATCCAACTGGTACGGATCAAATTCGTCTTGTGCTCGTTGCTTCGAGTATTGTGCATAAAATGGTATACTGACATTCCACTTATCTGGTAAAAATTTGCCCAATTCCAGATTTGTAGCAACATCGTATTCTGTTATACTTTCTAGGCTTCTATCAAATACACGATCTTCTAGAGAACCCCAACCAATACTTTGGTATGATGTAGATGCTGTCAGATCTCCAAAGTCAGCCATTTGTATTTCGAGCCTTGCTTCACCAGCCACACCTCCTCTTTCTTCCAGACCACTTATGCGCATTTCGTTGACCCAAACCTCCCCACAAAACTGACCATTTTCTTCATGTCTCAGGCCTATAGCCATCCCCTTAATATAACCCAGACTAGGATTTCCTTTTATCGTTATTCTTCCATTTACGGATGAGGTATCTTCTGGCATAGCTAATTCAACAACATCTCTTGTAAATCGCTCTGTCAGAATGGCATCAGAATCAACATTCCTTAATTTTTTCAGCTCCGTCAATAATTCAAGATCGACATCAAACTTATTTTCTTCTCGCCACACTTCTAGTGCATATTCACTATCTCTAGTCCGAACTACAGAGGTGTCAGAATACGCCATATCTATTTCATACTCATAATAGTTATCCGTAAAATCCTTACCAATTCGAATAAAGGCTTTTAATTGTCCGTCTTCGACATCATTCAGATTCCCAGGCCTAGTTTCTGCGTGGGAAAACATTTGGAGCCGTTTATAATACCGCAAATCCAAATCTGTCAACTTATATACCATGAGCTCACAATCCCTTTCGAGTTCGCAGGTACGCAGATTAAGTGCGTTCTCATCTTGTCTCACATTAGCAAAGGTGTTGAATATTCTTTCTTGCTTAATCCCTACCGGAGACACATAATTGAATGGTAATTTCCCACTATTTTCTTCAATACCGATTTCATCAATGATGAATTCTGCTTGCGCACTACCTTCGCCAAGTTCGGCAAGGCACTCATTCTGTAAGACTCTCCATTGATTTCTAACCAATTCAAATTCGGCAAGTCTGAGAATTTTAGGTGTTTCAAAACCCGTGACATACATTCTCATGAATTGAATAGATCTAAATCCTTGAATGTCGTTTACATTATTGGTGAATTCTCGAATAGGAATCTGAAATCTGTACCATTTTTCATCTGTACCTGGTGGTGTAATCACATCTGTAATGAAATCCGAATTGGTTGTTCTGATCTCTCCATTCTCTTCGAATAGATCTACTTGATAATCATAGTACGCTTCGCTTTGATCCAATGATCTGTTGTCATTTAAATCCTCTGTATCAGGAATTGGATTCCCTGTACCTATTTGAGAATTTTGCTCAGGTGCGTTTCCTTGTGGATGATTATTTCTTAAGTATCTAGTTCTTAAATCTGTTTCACTTGAAAGTATTTCGTCTCGATAAGAAAGAAAATTATCACCTGCTGGATCAGCTTCTATACTTGCGTCCCCTCCAAATTCTGATCGAATATCATTGACAAAATCCGCATAAAAAGAGGCTTCTTGTTCATCAGTCAAGCCATCAAGTCCAAGATCCTGCTCTTCCCTAAATTCTAAGTTAAAGGCATTTACCTGTGGTATTGAAATCGGAACATCTCCCCACGTCGTCGTTTCCGTTGGAATGGTCTCCCCTGGTGTCTCTATCGAATTTTCATAGAATTGAAGATTATCTTTCAAAATATCTTCTGACACGCTTCCCAATTGAAAATGCAAAAAGCCTTCTTCATTTGTATGCCTGTTTCCTTCTCTTGTTTCTCCAAAAGGATTCAACATCCAAAATTCAATGTATTCAAAATTTGATGCTTGAAAATCATTGTTTGGCAAATAGCGCATGATGCCACCCCATCTTGATTCTGGATCAGCAAGCTGTACTCTTTGTGTTTGTGGATCAAAATCTAAACCTGCAATATCAACTCTCACTGAAGAATCTCCCACCATGGCATTTTCAGATAGCCCTTCAATAGGTACGAAATTATAAGGCCCTCTTTCTTGAGGATAATATGCAATATCAAAGGTCAATAAATCAGGAATTTGACTTATGGGAACATCGCGATCAAACAATTCATTTTGATCTACCGTTCGAGTGAATGGATCTGCTTGATCCGCTGGACTTCTGATTCTTCTATCATCAATGACATACCAGTTGATCAAGGCTCTGTTATAACCATAAGCCAGATTATTGCTCAATTGAGACTCTGGAAATTCTGAAGGTGTACTTGCCAAAAACCAAAGATTTGGCCTAGAACCAAGTGGTATACTACTACTCGCTCCTTCAAAATCATCAATACTCACCACTCCTTGATCTTCACCTACAGCATTTATTGCACGCGAGTGTCCAGGTCTGAGCGCAGCAAACTCTGCAGAGAAGTTTATTTGGGATTCTTCTTTTGTATTTATAAATGGAATCTTATCTACCAAACGAGTGATTAATGGTGCCTCAGCGCTATATGTCAAATCAAGACCAAACACTCTATTATTTATTGGATCATTACCAATGTTTACTTTTTCTGTGAATGGCCGTTCAAACAATCGCATGTAAGTCGCGCCAATATTGAGATTTTTTGTAGCCGCAAAATCTGCTCTTAATCCAAACATTGTTTTTTGCTGGAGACTGAATAGTGATTGATCTTCAAAGGATACTCTGATCGGCACTCCCTGTTGCAGATAGGCATCATTGATGATTTTGATCCGACCGATGCCATAGTCAATATCATAATCAATTCCTTCAACCAGCACCTGACTACCAGCTCTCACAGTCACAGATCCCTGAGGTATATTAAATGAATTTAGGGATATCTCTGACGAAACACTTGACTTCACTTGACCCCTAATGACAAATCGATTTCGTTGTAATTGTTCTCTTGCGAAGGTAACTGCGTTTGTATACAATTCAGGAAAGCCATATTCTTCAAACAGCTCTTCATCTCCGCCAAGTAAGTTTCTTAGTGATGTTCCAAATGGTTCTAACACGGGGAAAAAGACACTTCCAGTTCTTGTATTTACAGTTAATCCCGGCACAAAATCAAACTGGCCATCCTGCTGTGGATCACCAAAAGCATTCAATCTATCTAATTGGAAGAAATTCAACAAAGGAATATCTCGAAATCCATCTTCTGGCAAGAACCGTTTCAGATTTACGTCTTCGTTATCCTCATAAAATATATCGAGTTGAAAGTCTTCTTGTGTCAATTGATTGGTGCCTAGAGAATAGACATTTTTCATCATCAAATCCCAGGACGGAATATCTACACGTTGATTCGAGCTTTTTAACATTTTTGCATAAATGACGTTTTCAGGCGCAGCTTCTTCTTCTCCTTGGGCATTTGTTCGCAGTCCACCTGTACCAGCTTCATTCGTCATTTCACCTACTTTATATACTCGATTCCCATTGAGGGAATAGACATACTCATAAGCGACAGCCAATACTTGATTAGGTCTTAATCTTGTGTTTAATGATATAAAACCCAGCTCAGGATGGAAGGTAAATTCACTCGGACTCAACCTCCGCATACTTTGCACTTCAAAATCTCTGACTTGCGTCATGCTGTAAGGTGCACGCTTTAAATTGTCTGAAATTTGAACGATTGATCTGGTGTCTTCATCCCTGACAAGATCTGCAAACAATGGAGACACGGAATTATCTGGCAAAGACAAGCCATCTATATCCTGCAAATCTGGTGTCGGCATTCCAGGCACCCACATTGGGTTTGGATCTGGATTTGCAAAGACCTCAGGATTTGATTCACCAAACATATCGATTGCCGCTACGGTAGTTGAAGACTGGAGGTTTGTGTTTTGATCATTGGTGACCCAAACTTCCATATTCGTAATCTGGACCAACGAACGAATTTGAGGCATGTTGGCTAAGGCTGCTTCGTATATATCTCTAAAATAATGTGCGACGAAAAAGTGTCTGTTTTCATCATATTGGTCAGGACGGATCTCAAAATCTCTCACCAACGCACCATTCTCTATTTGAATTTCTTTTTGTTCGGACCGTTGTTGTGAAGCGACACCAGTCAAAGTCAATCGACCAAATTGTGTGACTGTTTTTACACCAAATAGACTTTGTGGTCCTTGGATTAGATTAGAAGGCAAGGCAAAACTGACATCACCTGCTTCAATTTTCTTTATGATGTCGTCCTCTGAAAATTGTTCACTATCGTAGTCGATCTTAATCTTATTATCAAAATCGAATGATGCTTGTGTATCGTAATTGAAGTCGAGGTTCATTTTTTCCCCAATGTTACCTTCAACATTCATTTGGATATCCATATCGAAATCGATCCCACCTTGTGTCTGTAATCTTGGAGGAATAGAAGGATTTTGGATTTTTTGGTAGTCATAGCCAAAAGTCAAATCAATGTTCCCTTTTGGTTCAATGGTTACATCTGTACCTCCAAACAATCGATCAACTATACTGCTTTGGATATCTACTTTTTCGATTGGATCTATAAAGTCACCTCTGATGCCAGATCTGCTTCTGATGCCAGCCATTTGGTTAAATTGATCCTTCTTTTGCTGTTCTGCTCGATACTCCATGTATTCCTGAAAGGTCATATATGTTGGAGATCTGTAGTATTCATCACCTACTTTCTCAAAAATGATGTAATTACCTGTTTCTGGATCATACTCAACTTCTTGTTTAATAATTGAAGGTGTTATATCAAATGGGTTATATGGCCGATCATTGAGGAAATCGCCATGCCTAGTTTCGAAAGGAAAAGTGTCTCTTGTAATCTGTTCGGTCAACTGGATATATGGGTCTTCTGGAAAGGTACCATTAGCAAAGGTATCCCCTATCAGGATCAAGCATACAAGAAAAAGAATTAAATTAAATATTCGTCTCATTTTGAGATACTGTCTATGTCGACTGCCTGGGATTAATGGAAGTATAAACGCAAAAGACTTGGAATGAGTATAATTCTTAGACATTATCTCGAAACTTGTTTTAATACTGTCTTAATCAACTCTTCTACGCTCATTCCAGGTTGATAAATCCCTGACATAGCCTTCTGTACCTGCGCTCTTTGGAATCCCAAAGCCATAAGTGCTTGAGTAGCTTCTTGTTGCACATCTTGCATAGGCTCTGAGGTCGATATACCCTGAGGAATTTCCTCCTTCAATATCTTTTCTTTTAAGTCTAATATCACTCGTTTAGCTGTTTTTGGGCCAATGCCCTTAACTTTATTAAATGACACAACATCTTCATTTGCAATCGCTCGTCTGGCTTCTCCTGACGTCATGGATGACAAAATCAATCTTGCTGTATTCGGTCCAATTCCTGAGACAGAAATTAGGTGTTTGAAGATTGAACGTTCATCTTGCTCAAAAAAGCCGAATAACGTGTGAGAATCTTCTTTAACATGCAGATATGTCCATAATTTTACCTTTGTGAGAGATTCGATGCGAGCATAAGTCTGCAAACTTATATTCACATGGTAGGCTAAACCGTTGATATCTAAATAAATATATGTGGGAGAATGATAAGTGATCTCTCCATTTAAGTATGCGATCATATTAATTTATACTATAGTACGCTAACATATTACAATAATTATACCTACATAAATAATTGATAAACAATTCTATAACATTTAATATCGTAATCTATTGAATATACTCATCATAGGAAGTGGCGGTAGAGAACATGCCATCGCATGGAAACTCAGCCAAAGTCAGATAAAGCACAGATTATACATCGCTTCTGGTAACTCAGGTACAAGCCAATTTGGTACAAATGTTCAGATAAATCATACGGACTTTGTAGCCATGAAGACATTAGTTGAATCAGAAGACATCGAAATCATCATTGTAGGCCCTGAAGTACCTTTAGTCGAAGGCATTGTCAATTTTTTTAAAGACGACGACGTTTTTGTACTTGGACCAGATCAATTAGCTGCTTCCTTAGAGGGGAGTAAGGAATTTGCTAAAGAATTCATGCTAGAATTCAACATACCGACAGCTGCGTATCGATCATTTACTTCTGAGCAACTCAATGATGGGCTTGCATATTTGGATACAATCCAACCCCCATTTGTCTTGAAAGCTGATGGTCTTGCAGCAGGAAAAGGCGTCGTTATCCTCGACTCTAGAGATCAAGCGAAAGAAGAGTTGTCGCACATGTTGGGTGGTAAATTCGGATCTGCATCCACAACAGTTGTCATAGAAGAATTTTTATCTGGATTAGAATTTTCGGTTTTTGCGATCACTGATGGGATGAGTTATAAACTTCTTCCAATTGCAAAAGACTACAAACGAATTGGTGAAGGTGACACTGGACTCAATACTGGTGGTATGGGTGCAGTCTCTCCTGTTTCATTTATTGACGAAAACTTGATGCAAAAAGTCATTGATCGAATCATAGAACCTACTATAGAAGGAATAAGACAACGAGAACTTGACTACAAAGGCTTTGTGTTTTTTGGCTTGATTGAAGTGAATGGAGATCCATTTGTCATAGAATATAATGTGCGACTAGGTGACCCAGAAACGGAAGCTGTGCTGCCCCGCTTAACATCCGATTTATTAGAAATTATACTGGCAGTCCGAGATGGATATTTACAAGATATGGACATAGAAATCGATGACCGTTATGTAACCACTGTGATGCTTGTATCAGGTGGGTATCCAGAAGCTTATGAGAAAGGCAAATCAATCACTGGATTAGATGCAGTAGAAAACTCAATTCTATTTCATGCTGGTGCAAAACATGGTCAGACAGATATTGAAACTAATGGAGGACGTGTGCTGGCCATCAGTTCTTATGGCAATTCAAAGCAAGAAGCATTGGAACAGTCGATGGCTAATGCTGAAAAAATAAACTTTGAAGGAAAATATTATCGCAAGGATATAGGATTCGATTTGTCATGAATTATAGCTTTGAAGAAATAAGAGACATTTGTGGAGGTGAGCTTACTGGTCCCAATGCCAAGGTCAGCATGGAAAGCATCTACTTTGATACGAGAAAAATAGGTATCGCAGGTGGGACAGTTTTTATTTGTTTTAGAGGACAAAAAAGAGATGGCCATGATTTTATCCTGGAGGCATATCGCAAAGGCATCAGACACTTTATTGTAGAAAACATGTCTAATATTCCTGCTGAAAATTGCACAGTGCTACAGGTTGATTCATCCATCGAATGTCTTCAAAAATTAGCAACACATCATCGAACAACATTCCATATTCCGATAATCGGTATCACTGGAAGTAATGGCAAGACAATTGTCAAAGAATGGCTATCCACAATACTCTCTGAAAGCTTCTCAGTAGTAAAAAGTCCAATGAGTTACAATTCACAAATTGGAGTTGCCTTATCTCTTTTACAACTGGATGACTCACATGATATTGCCATTATCGAAGCAGCAATTGCTGAAGAAGGAGATATGAGCACTTTGGAGAACATGATCAAACCAACTCATGGCATTTTTACGAACATTGGCGATGCTCACCAAAGTGGATTCAGAGATCGGAAACAAAAAATTGTAGAGAAAAGTCAATTATATACAAACGCAACATCTATTGTCTACTGTGCGGATCATCACGTATTAGAAACAGAACTAAACAATAAAAATGGCACCCAAATTCATTGGTCAACAAACAAGGAAACTAATTCCTACCATACGATTCAACTAACGATTTCTACCTCAGACACAACAGCTCTTTTTGACGACAATAGAGCGTATACCACGCGAATGACAGAAGCTCATTCCATAGAAAACCTGATGCATTGCATAGTCATGTGTCTGCAGTTGAATCAAGCGCCCGAACAAATACAGCGAGGAATAAACAAACTCAGCAAACAATCCCAACGGCTGCAATTGCTGTCAGGAAACCATCAATCTACCATCATCGATGACAGCTACAGTTTTGATTTAATCTCTTTACAAACGGCTTTGAACAGTATGAAGAATCATGCTGCTTCTCAAAAGAAAGTGCTGATCATTAGTGACATTCCAAATCATGCAACAGAGGCTTACACAACATTAGCCTCACTTAATCAACTCTTTGCTATAGATGAATTGTATCATGTCGGTGAAGACAAACAATTGATTGCAAAAGCGCATAACGATGTTGATCTTCATTTACAATCTTTTAACTCCACTGACGATTTAAAGAACCATTTGCGATCTAACCCGATACAGCAATCCATTGTTTTGGTAAAAGGAGCAAGAGCTTTCGAATTTGAAACAATTGTTTCTTTTTTGACTAGACAGACACATGACAGTACACTTGAAGTTAATCTGGGTGCACTGCGGCAGAATCTCAATGTCTTATCAAAACAGCTAAATCCTTCGACAAAAATTTTAAGCATCATAAAAGCAAATGCCTATGGTACAGGAAGTACCATCATCGGTAATTTTTTAGAATCCGTAGGTGTAGATTACCTCGGAGTAGCCTACACAGATGAAGGCATTGAATTGAGAACAAGTGGTGTACAATTGCCAATACTGGTATTGAATCCTGAATCACACTTATTTGAAAAATTAATTGAATACGATTTAGAACCTGAGATCTATAGTCTCAATCAACTACGAGAATTAGTGTTGTTAGGAGATCGAGCAAAACAATTGGGCTTGCATGTGAAGGTGGACACAGGGATGAATCGCCTCGGATTTCAGGAATCTGAATTAGATGAATTGATAGACATCATAAAAGAAAACAAGTTGAAAATAACGGGCATCATGTCACACCTTGCTGCCTCTGATGATAAAGACAAAGATGCCTTCACACAATTGCAAATTGACCATTTTGAGCGCATGAGTCAAAAGCTCCAGAGTCAATTAAACATCAATCCGATCAGACATTTTCTTAATTCCTCTGGTGTCATAAGATTTCCAAACCAGCAATACGATATGGTGAGAATTGGCAAAGGCATGTATGGCATAGACATGACTCACAAACTTGATGATGAGTTAGACAGAGTGCATCGTTTATTTGCGACCATAGCCCAAATCAAAGATGTAGCAGCTGGCTCAACAATTGGATATGGCTGTCACACCATACTTGATACCGATCGCAGAATTGCAATTATAAATATTGGCTATGCTGATGGCTTGATCCGATCTCTAGGCAATGGAGTCATCTCTTTCCTAGTCAACGGTCAGCATGTGCCGACAATTGGAAATGTGTGCATGGATATGTGTATGCTTGACATTACTGATGCTAAGCAAATTAATGTGGGAGACCGTGTAGAGATTTTTGGTACACAAGTTGACATACGACAAGTTGCCGCATCTGTAGGTACCATTCCTTTAGAAATTTTGTCGAAGTTATCTAGCAGGCTTAAGAAGGTTTATGTGGAAGATTAAATGCGTCGCTGTAGGCGTCCCGCCTCAGCATATTTTTTGCTTAGAATTTATTACGTAACCAATTTTTAAAATCAAATTCGTCCAAAATTGTTCACATCAACTTTGGATTGTGGGACCTGCGATCGACAGGATTTTTAACGCTTTGCTTTAGATGCTCGTCCCAGCTAGCTCTATTTAAAAATTATTGGTTTAATCGGTTTCATTATTTAAATACTTTGTCAATGGATACACCCAAACATCATTTTTATATGGATAAGGCTCTTCCACCTGAGCAATGATGTATGAATGATCAGGAGCTACATCATCTATTGCTGACCAGAAACCTCTAGAAACCTTTGGCGCCGAAGATGCTTTAATTTCAAATGCAATTTTCTTATTTGCTTTTGTCAATACTAGATCTAATTCTGCTCCAGATGAAGTTCTATAAAAGTATGGTTCCCAATTTTTATGTTTCTGTAGAATGTTTTCGATTACTAGAGTTTCCCATGAGCTACCATATACAGGATGCGAATAAAGTTCTTCATAAGTTGATATTCTTAACAGAGCATGTAAGATGCCTGTATCTCGAATGTAAATTTTTGGAGATTTTACAAGCCTCTTTTTTGTGTTTGTGTGAAATGGCTTTAATAATCGTATCATAAATGTTTTACTCAAAATATCGATATGGTTTCGAATCGTTTTTTGATCAAAACCCATGGATTTAGAAATTTGACTATAATTTAATTGTTGCCCATTTAAATGTGCTAACATAGTCCAAAGTCGATGCAATCTTTCTGGAGGCAGATTAAAACCAAACATTCTCAGATCTCTTTCTAAAAAAGTCATTTTAAAGTTTGCCAACCAATCAAATGAAATCTCATCACTTGGTGCCAGTATTGCACGAGGGAAACCTCCTCTCAAATGGTATTCTCTTAAAGAATGATGTTCTTTGATTTCAGATAATAAAAACGGTGTAAGTTCAAAATACGAAATGCGACCCGCTAACGATTCTGCACTTTGTCTTAGTAGTTCAGGAGATGCAGAACCCAATACTAAGAATTTACCTTTAAATTCTGCATCATCAACCAAACTTCTCATAACACTAAATAAGTTTGGAATCAATTGAATCTCATCTATGCAAATGAGCTTATCGTTATGAAGGCCAAAAAAGGCTTCTGCATCTGTTAGCTTCGCACGATCAGATGGTTTCTCCATATCAAGGTATAGGCTCTTCTTATCCCTTCCTACTATCATTTTGGCTAGTGTTGATTTCCCTACTTGCCTCGCTCCTATGATGGCAGTTACTGGATTCAGACCCAAGCTATCGGAGATTCTAAGCTCTAAAGAACGATCAATGAGTG
>CALLFA010000176.1 GCA_937997635.1 uncultured Saprospiraceae bacterium
CGCTGTTCAGCATATCTTCTGAATATACGCCTTCTAACAATAAAGTGACATTATCAAACGAACAAATAATTCCTGCTCAACCATATGTCATGCAACCAATATGGTCGCCAGATGACAGCAAATTATTATTAAGTGGAGAAGGCTATAAAGGCATATTTGTGTATTCGTTTGCTGATAAGCAATTAAGCCAGCTAACAAATTTAAATGGCACCGGATATCGGCCTTCATGGTCTCCCGATGGAAAGGACATTTATTTCCGTTATAAAGATCAATTTGAAAAAAATGCTCAATATAAAACGCATAATGTAAATCTGGATGGAAGCAAAAAAAACTTGGGACAACATATTGATCCGTTTTCTTTATTCACTGATGTGGATACAAAAAAGAGTAACGATATAAGTATTGTCTATAATAGAAAAACCTTACAAGTCGAAGGAAAATTTAAAAACAATACTGACACTTGGTTAATCACCTCGGGTAAAGGCGCTTTTTACCATCCCGTATTGTCTCCAAATAGAAAATTATTATTAGTCCACTCAACATCTCAAATGTATGTATATGCGACTGACGGTTCAGGATTGATTGCTGAATTAGGAAATGGCTTGGGGAACACATGGTCACCAGATTCTAAACATATTCTTTTTACCATAGAAGAATCTAAAGACGGTCATGCTATAGATAACGCAGAACTTTATTGTGCTGACTTATTATCTAATAGATCACAATTAACAAATACAAAAAATCGCATTGAATCATGGCCAGATTGGTCCAATGATGGTACTCGAATTGCCTATACGGATTTGGCTTCGGGAGAACTTATTATTGCACAAATTGAAATTAAATAATTCATGACTAGAGTATTCATTATCTGTGTGTTTATGTACAGTGTCATTCATTCATCAGTGGCACAAGTCATCTTAATCGATCCAGGTCATGGGAGATGTGACGAAGCAATACATGCCAACCCAGTATTTGGTGTCACATTTAATCATCAAACAAGACTTTTAGTTGAACTAGAAACGGCTGTTGAGGTAGGCTTAAAGCTCAGAAATTTAATTCAAAGTAGCTCATGTAATTGGTCAGTACATATGACCCGAGAAAATAACGCCAGTGGTCCCTTTTTTGAAAATTCAGGTCGAAACGCACTATCATCTACAATAGGTGCTGATATATATTTGAGTATACATACGAATGCTGGTCCAGTTAGCGCAAATGGGGCAGAAACCTTTTGGTGCGTAAATAGTACTACAGGCAGTACAAGTTTTGCAGAAAGTTTACATGCCATTTATGTAAATGCTGTAGCAAGTATTCCAATCGGCGATAGACGTGTAGCAGAGTGGAAGGATTTTATTGGGGCTAACAATCACTTAACGGTTTTAAACTTTAATACCGCAATAAGTGCATTAAGTGAACTTGGATTTGGCACCAATCCAACAGAGGAAGCAAAACTATTTAATGATGCTAACCGCGACATATTTGCTGAAGCCTTTTTTGAAGCTTTGCAAGCAGAATTGAATACAAACTGTGCACCTGGTTGTCAGCCCAATGCTACCGTTACCAGCACAAACATTAGTGGTACCACAGTCGTTTCCAATTCGATTATTTCTACTGGCAATGTGCCTGCTACAAATAATGCTGTTTTTGATGCTGGCAGATTTATTGATTTACAGACAGGATTCGAAGCACAGCCCGGAAGTGTTTTTGAAGGCATGATTGGCGGTTGTTCTGCTTTGCGCAGAGGGGAGTTGAATACAAAACATAAGCGACTTCAAGGACTGCACAGACATAAACATCCAGTGGGCACACCAGAGGTGCTTGTGTACAAAAATTCGAAGGAAAATACTTTATTGTTTAAACATACTAATATTGATGTAGAGAGAATTACTGTCTATAGTGAAAACAAGGAGGTAATTAGTGACAGTTCATTTAGTGAACACTTTTCTCTTGATACATTTGATAGTGGGTCATACTACTTTAAGTTTTATTCTGAAACTACATATATAGAGCACGTAGAAAAAGTAATTGTTCTTTAAAGAGGTTAAAAACCCTTGGCTCCCACAAAACGCCAAGAGGTTAAAAAACCTTTGGCTCACATGCCACAGACAAGTGAACAAAAGGTCTCTGACCTCTTTGTGTCATTCAACCATTTTAATAAATTTCTCTAAAAATAACTGGCTAATTGATGAATGTTCTACTCGAATAAAATACATACCTGTACCCAAATTGTTTGTGTTGATGACAATTTCTTGCGACTCATTAGGCATGTCCCAAAGTATCTGACCATCAATATCAAGTAGTGACAACTCATAGTCTGGAAGGATTCCCCGTATGATGAAAAACTCGTCATCTGGATCAGAAAAAACCTCAATAGTTGAAGATGACACTCCAATATGTGTATCTCCTGAAGTCATGCTGCATCCATATTCTCCTGAAAGAGCTCCATAAATAGCAGCTGCTGTTACACTATTTTGATGAATGGTATATTCTGGTCCAAGAGCTGCATATCGTTGCTCAAACCACCGTTCATGCCCAGGCCAAACATCTATTTGCGGGTACACCCATTGGAAAGGCCAATGGTGATGTGAACTCGTGATAATTGTAGGTTCATCTCTCTTCCAAGGTCCGTAAGGTACGATACCACTTTTGGGAGAAAAACCATCACCACTTGCCCAAGAATCTAAATGCAAAAGACCATACGGTGTTTTCTCACCCAATCCAGAAACCCAAGTCATCTGTAAAGGGTTGGTCCCTAAAAAATAATCGACTGTTGTGTACAAATATTTTAAATAGTCCGCTGCTTTATTCGGATCAGTATCTTTAATTAAATTATAACCCATCAAGCCTTCAAATACATAAGGTGTCGTTGGATGCCCACTAAGCATGGGAAAGAAAGGATTGCCTCCCCAACGACATGATCGTTCATCTATATTCCAAAGTAAATAAAAGTCAGCTGTAAACTCCATTGCAATCTTAATCGAGTCATCTATAGTTCCCATTTTTGCTCTATCCGTAAATGCATAAACATATGGACCATATGCAGGCTCGCCTTGTAATACATCAAAAGCTTCTTGACCTGTTGCAGTCCAAGTCGTTTGGAAATCTGTATCATATGAGGAGACACCAGTCAATCTGAATAACGCAGCAGCTGCATAATTTCGAGCCCATACATGACTATATTCGTGGCAAACTCCGTTGACATCATAAGATTGTATAGCCCACTGATAAGCATTAATTGCTTCAGCTTCCCAATCAATATTTTCCGGATCAGAAAACTGTCCTTGTTCAAGTATGTAAGCAAAATGAGCTGCTATACCTGCGTAGTTAAGTGACGTAACCACATCTTCTCCTGAAGCAACCCATATCCGATCATTATCTTGCCAACTGCCTCTGATGATATCATCATCACCCAAATCTTCTCCCCAAAGATCACCAAATACACGACCTCCAGGAACACCGCCTGTAGTCCATCCTTTACTTTCGGTTTCGTCTTTAATTCGTTTGTAATATCTGATAAGCCATCGTGCTTCATCCAAAATATCTGGCAAACCGTTATCATTTTCTGTCGTAGCTAATTGTCCATCGACAAAATTGTTGGGAAAATGCTCATAAGTAAATAACAACAATTGCACCGGCACCTTATAGTGACTTGGATAGCCATCCCAATCACCAGCATCTTGGTACCAGCCCCATGCATCTAAATCACCAATAATTCCACTATCCCATAATGGTTTATCATCAATGGACGCATCCGAATTAGTCACTTCACAAATTGTTGTAGATGAATATTTTAGCTTGCCCGCAAATCTTGGTGTCAATGCAGGGTTGTGAGGAGCAGGTCTAGGGTCTTCTGTAAAAGGATGATCTAAATGTACACCACTCCTATTATAATAAATACTTTTCATCACCATTTCAAAAGGCAGCCTTGTCGAATTACAAGAAATATTAAATGGATATGACGATCCTATCCCTTCGATAAAGAGTTTATATTGTCCAGGTACATTAAAGTCTGAAAAATCACACTCGTAAACCTCTGCGCCTAAAAAGTTGTTATTGGGTGTTTCTCCTGTATCGCCACGAAACGATTCTTGTGTAAACTCACTTTTTCTAAACTCAAGATTCCCTGTATAGACAACCGCACCTGAAGACACATCTAAAATCCCAAACGTATTGTTGTTATAGCCAGATAAATCTAAGCTTCCCGCGTCACCCATCCAATGATAGACGTAGCCATATTTTAATTCTGCAGCTGTTGAATACGAAATGTTATTGACATGAATGGCATCAGATCTTATTTCTTGTTCGTCAAAGACAAACTCAATATCCCTTTGTTGTCCAATCACACCTGTATTAATGCTAAGGGTATAAGTCTCATTGCTTTTCATCGCTATCGGTAAACTGAGATAAACCCAATGTTCTAAAGCATGATCCTGTGTGGTATTATTACATCCAATGACACCAAAGAATGGTTGATTCTGAAATTCTTCACAAAGGGGGACAAAATCGGTAGGCTTTGTTTTGCGATTGATGGCTGACGGCGATCTTGCAACCGTGTAAGATGGATCAGTCGTACTACTCAAGTTGTATTGGCTTACTTGATTCGCTAAACTAATATTGACAGGATTTACGAAAGCTGTAGCTTGAGGCCTTGGTTCACCTAACACAGCATGCTGCACGAATCCTTCGTCAATGTGCAACATCAATATATTATCCGTCAATGGTCTGACATTAATGGATTCTTGTGCTCCTAAACATTTCACAAATAACAGTGGAAGAAAAATTAATCTGTATTTCAACATCTTCATAGGTTTTATATCCATACGATTTCGAATGGTAATACCCTAACACAAATAGGTAATAATATTTAAATAAGGAATTTAAAAACTGATGTTAATTTAAATAGAATAGACAGCATTCAACTAATACAAGCGCAATGTTTCAAACTGGAATTATTCTCAGGTAAAACAAAATTATTGTAGATTTATGGAAACAACATTTACAATTATTATGTCAGTTATTTTCAAAAATATCTTATTTATTGGCTCTCAAGGAGAGAAGAATTTATATACATTATTTGACAGCGGGGCGAATCTTTCTTGTATTCATCCCGATGTTGTCTCAAAATTAGCACAGCTCGAAAGCCTAGGTCGAATCCGTAAAATTGCAACTGCTGCTGAAGGACATTTCATAGAAGTTCAACATCGGATTACAGTTGACTTCGAACTTAATGATGTGTTACTTTCTGATGAATTTCTTGTTGTTCCCTCATTGAGTGAACAAGCAATCATCGGTGCAGCTACAATGCAAAAATGGAGAATCAAACTTGATTTTGAATACGACTCTGTTCATGTTGATCCTAGAGTTGCCAAGATGATGTTGAAGGTGATGTGAAATCAGATACTGTAAAAGACAAGTATCAAGTGCGAGAATTAAGTGCAAGTGCAAGAATCAAGTGCAAGTTTCAAGTGTAAGTTTCAAGTGCAAGTTTCAAGTGCAGACATTGGAGAAGAATTAGTGAGCTTTTGTATATTCGGACAAACTCCTTATTATGAAAATGCTATTTGCTGCAATCATTATTTGTTTCTCTACATTTTGCTATTCACAAGACTACTACTACGAAGCATTTGGACCATTTGATGACAACATTCCTAGTCCCGAAGAATTTCTTGGTTACGGTATCGGAGAACATCACACTCGCCACGATTTAATGGTTGCCTATTTAGCAGAACTAGCTGAGTTGAGTGATGAGGCGACTTTGGTTAACTATGGACAAACATTCGGAAAGAGAAAACTAGTCCTGTTGCAGATAGCTACAAAAGAGAATCTCGAACGGCAGGAAGACATACGCAAAGCACACTTAAATCAAATTCTATCAATAGGATCTGCATCCGAAGAATTACCGATCATTATAAACCTTGGATATAATGTGCACGGCAACGAACCATCAGGTGGAGAAGCATCTTTATTGGCAGCATATGTGATGGTGGCTTCACAACATCCAGACATTGTCAGATATAGACAAGAGAGTATGATTTTTGTTGACCCTGCAATTAATCCCGATGGGCGAGACAGACATTCGCATTGGGTCAATATGTTTAAAGGGTCTCCACTTGTCGCAGATCCAAATGATGTGGAACACAACGAAGCATGGCCACGAGGTAGAACAAATCATTATTGGTTTGATCTCAACAGAGATTGGTTGTTAGGCATTAATCCAGAAAGTAGAGGTAAGTTGACTTGGTATCACCAATGGTATCCTAATGTCGTCACTGATTTTCATGAGATGGGTACAAACTCGACATACTTCTTCGAACCCATGAAAACGAATGGGTCCAAAGATCCTATCATGCCCAAAGAGAATTACATTACCTTAAATGACATGTTTGCAAAAGAATTTAGTGCTGACTTAGACGCTATTGGGTCATTGTATTTTACTAAAGAAGTATTCGATGGCACCTATCCTGGTTATGGTTCTTCTTATCCAGACCTACAAGGTGGATTAGGTTTATTATTCGAGCAGGCCAGTTCGAGAGGGCATGTTCAAGACAGACCTTCTGGCGAAATAACGTTTCCGTTTACAATCAGAAACCAATTCATATCTAGCATCAGTACTGTTAAAGCAGCAGTCAACAATAAAGCATATTTACAAGATTACCAACGTCGATTCTTCAGTGGAGCCATTTCGAATGCAAACGCTTCACCTATAAAAGGCTATGTGTTTGGAGATGCGTATGATAAAAGCAGGACCAATGCTTTTTTAGACAAACTGTTGCTTCACCACGTAGACGTGTATCCATTAGAGGAGGACGTTTCTATCTCAGGCAATCAATTTTCAAAAGGCTCATCTTATTATGTGCCTACTGCTCAACATCAGTACAGAATGGTACAAACGTGCTTTGAAATGTATGATCAATTCCAAGACAGTGTTTTCTATGACGCTTCCGCTTGGTCATTGGCCAATTTTTACAACATGCCATTTTCTGCAAGCAATAGATTATTGAAAACAAGTGATAAAAAATTAAATCATTCTGATATTACCGTTGTAGAAACATCCCCTTTTGAAAAAAGCAGTGTTGCCTACTTAAGCACTTGGAATGAGTACAACATGCCCGCGTTTCTATATGAATTGTTGGATAACGACATAAAAGTAAATGTATCACAAAAGCCGTTTACAATCAGTTCTGCAAATGAAGAGAATTCATTTTCATACGGCTCGCTAATCATACCTGTAGTTTCGCAAGACCTTACAGCAGATGATTTATATGATCTATTGTCAACAACTGCAACCAAGTACGGCATTCAATTACACACTGCCTCTTCAGGATATTCTGTTTCGGGGATAGACTTGGGAAGTCGATATGTAGACCCAATAACTAAACCGAAAGCACTAATGATCACGCATGGATCAACGAGTGGCTATGAAGCAGGTGAGGTATGGCATTTACTTGACCAGCGAGTTGGCATGCCGATTACCAAGATACCAGAACATCAATTGAATAGGGTTCGTTTATCTGATTTTAATACCTTGGTACTTGTCTCTGGCAACTACAGTCAGATAGACTCAACTCAAATTGCCAAAATAAAATCTTGGTTAAGTGAAGGCAATACATTGATTGCTCAACGAACTGCTGTACAATGGGCGATACGCAAAAAACTGGTGGGTGCCGAACTCCATAAATCAGGAACAAAAGACGAAGAAGAGACAAGTGCAAGAAGTAAAGCCATACGAAAATTGTACATCAATGCCGCAGAGGAATTGGGTAAGAGTCGAATAGGAGGAATGATTTTAGAAACAGAATTGGACCTAACCCATCCCTTAGCTTATGGTTATACCCGCAGTAAAATACCTGTGTATAGAAACAGCAC
>CALLFA010000177.1 GCA_937997635.1 uncultured Saprospiraceae bacterium
GTAAAATGTGGTTGGTTGGAATATGGTGGTTCGCCATATCTAGCAAGCTTACGAATGGACCAAGCAACAACTTTTGATGAATTCCGCGACGCTTGCACCTACAGTAATATCCCAGGAGAAAATATGGTTTGGGCTGACAAATCAGGAAACATCGGCTGGCAAGTTGTCGGCATCAATCCGTATCGCCGTACACATAGTGGTATGGTGCCTGTACCTGGTGATGGACGTTATGAATGGGATGGATACATACCAATGAAACAACGACCGAATGATGAAAATCCTGAAAGTGGACACATCATAACCGCAAACCAGTCTGTCACTCCAGAAGACTATACAGAGTGGGATGCCATCGGGTACAATTGGTCTGATCCGTACAGAGGAGCGCGTGTTAAAGAAGTCATAGAATCCAAAACCTCGCACAGTGTTTCGGAAATGGCTGCTTTACAATCCGATTACTTGTCCTTGCCGGCTAGAGAACTTGTACCGTTACTAAACGGTATAAACGGTTCGGGAGATGAATTAGCTGAAGTCATACAAATGCTGACTGATTGGAATTTTATTTTAAGCCCAGAATCTGCAGCAGCAGGTCTTTACGTCTCTTGGGAACAATCACTCAAGCAGAAATTATGGGAGCTTGCCGTGCCAGAAGAAGCAAAAGCACACATCAGCACCATTCAACTAAAACGTGCTGTTGATTGGCTCAAAAACCCTTCATTGATATTTGAAGAAAATGCCATTGAAATAAGAGATCAACTACTGATTGACATGCTAAGTGATGCAGTCGGTCAAATGGAAAACCGATTCGGTACTAACCGATCCAATTGGAAATATGGAGACGAGTCATTCAAGCATGTCACTATGAAACACCCATTGCGCAATGCCGTGAATGAAGAAACACTACAAAAATTGGCTGTCGGACCAGCGCCACGAGGAGGTAATGGATATACTGTCGCCTCTACTGGCAATGCTGACAATCAACCATCTGGTGGAACATTCAGGGTTATCATTCAGACTGGGGATTGGGATAAATCTGTAGCTAACAATTCGCCTGGACAATCTGGCAATCCAGATCACAGACATTACGATAATCTATTTGAGGATTGGTCCAAAGATGTGTATTTCCCATTGTACTATAGCAGAGATAAAATAGAAACCATTGTTGATTATACTTATGAATTAAAGCCCAAAAACCAATTCTAATATGAATATCCTTATGAGAAATAACCACCCCGTCTGCCTGTAGCAGCCACCCCTCCGACTGGAGGGGAATTTACATCCGCTATTTATACCCAGCGCACTTGAGTTTGACCCATTTACTACTGCCCATTTTATCAATATCTACGTTGCAAAGCCTCGTAATAGCTCCAATATCCCTTTTGTGCAGATCAAGCAGTGACTTATATGCAAATCAATCAATTAATTCCATATAAACCAATCAGTACAACTTATGTAAATCAATCAGTATAGCTTATGTAAATCAATCAGTATAGCTTATGTAAATCAATCAGTATAACTTATGCAAATCGATCAGCATCACTTATGCAAACCTATCAGTACAACTTATGTAAATCAATCAGTTAACTTTATGTATATTTGCAGTATACATGATAATTACAAGAAATATAGGTAGGCATTTACAAGAATTGGGGCAATATTATCCCATTTTGAGCTTAACAGGGCCTCGACAAGCAGGTAAGACAACGCTACTACAAGAGCTATATCCTGACTATACCTATATATCTTTAGAAGATCCTGATGTCAGAGAAAAGGCGCAAGAAGACCCAAGAAGTTTTCTTAAAAAATATAATAACCATGTGATCTTTGATGAAGCACAAAGAATCCCTGAGCTCTTTTCATATTTACAGACAATTGTGGATAGGGATAAACAGGTCGGTCAGTTCATTTTATCTGGTTCACAAAATTTTCTTTTAAGAAAGAGCATAACACAATCTCTTGCTGGCAGAGTTGGTATAGCTCGATTATTTCCGCTGGACAATCAAGAATTAAACAATACTGGTTTATTGCCACCAAACTATGAGGACATCATACATAAAGGCTCCTATCCCGCATTATTCAATTCTAAAATACCGCCTAGGTTATTTTATCCTAGTTATGAATATAGTTACATCGAACGAGATGTTACGGGTCTAATTTCTGCCAAGAATCTTGAAACTTTTAGATTGTTCATTAGGTTATGTGCGAGCAATGTTAGCCAAAACATCAATTATTCAGAAATGGCAAAAAGTACTGGGGTCAGTGTAAACACGATAAAAAGTTGGTTCTCCATACTAGAACAAAGTTACATCATTTTTAGACTGCCGCCTTACTTCAAAAACTTCGGAAAAAGATTGGTCAAAAGTCCCAAATTGTATTTCTATGATACAGGGCTTTTATGTCATTTACTAGAAATAGAAAATTCAAGTGCGGTCGCTGACTATCATAAACTTGGTGCATTATTTGAAAATTTAGTGATCGCAAATCGAATTAAAGAGACACATCATAATGGCAAAACACCACGATTGTACTTTTATCGGGACAACAATCAATTAGAAGTTGACTTATTTGAAGCGACCCCGAATGGATATACATTGACAGAAATTAAATCCACTCGTACGTTTCGTTCTGATTCCCTCAAAGGCCTTAATAAATTAGATAAGATCACTGATCGTCCAACTAAAAAAAGACTAATATATGGAGGAGAAGAAAATTTTGAGATTAACGATGTACACGTCTCCTCTTGGTCAGAATAATGATCGCATTTACAAAATCTGAGAATAATTCCTATTAAAAGACAGATACTAAATAAAAAAAACTATACTATTTAATCGGAATGGTGACTGACACAAAAGGGATTCCAAATATACCACCTTGATCTTCAGTACTTCTAAATATCCCAAAATTAGCAGCAGCTGAACCTAAATGGACGCGCAATGCTGCTGACAAAACCCCAAAAGAACCACCATCAAATAAAAATAGAAAGTTATCAGAGACAAAACTAAGTGATTTTCCAATCCTTGTCATTCCAGATAAATTTATGGGTATGGTGCCTCCAAAATCACTGAATCCATCCTCACTAGTAAAACCTAAGCCAGTACCAATTGTAAAATTATCGTTGCGGCCTCCAAAAGTCACTGCACCTTGAGCTACACCAACTACTGTTGGATCATCTACGAAAATAAAGAGACTCGTCGCTCCGACGCTAAATGCTCCCTTTCCATTTTTAAAAGGAATACTGTATTTAGGAGAAATAAAAAATCCAGGGAAGCCTTCACCAACTAATGGTGTGAGTAATTCCAAACCACCTGACAAAGAAAAATTATCTGAAAAGCCGTATGTATATGAATTAAAAAATAAATAAATATTCTGATAAAAACTCTGACCCTTTTTTAAGGTATAGCCTGAAGGACTAACTAAATAGGTGGTAGAATTATAAATGTCTGGAGCGATATTGCCCTCTCCTACATTAAAATCACTATCTACCAAAGATACCTTCTCAACATCTGATCTTTGTAATGTAATGTTCCCAATTGACGAAGATTCAATAGAAATTATTTCGTCAGTAAATGCTGTAACTGTTCCAATAAATCGATTGCCATCTTTTGTTATCAGTTCTATCTCTTCACCCTCTTTTAGTATATCCTGGGCTTGTATAGAATAACTACCTATAATAAATAAGACAAAAACAGTAAAGTAAAATCTTTTCATGGCAATTTATTTAATCATGCACAACGCCTATTAAACTAACAATAACAAGGAAATATTGCCTACTATTAAGTCACCTCTTCCATCTCCTCCTCATCGATAACATCAAAGACTTCGAGTTCGTCTTCAGTATCTAATTCGTCAATTTCAATTTTCAGATTTTCGATGATGAAGACTTGGCGGTCAGGCGTATTCTTGCCCATGTAATAACTTAATATCTCTTTTATATTGGTGTTCTCTTTAAGGAATACTGGTTCCAATCTGATGTCTTTGCCGATAAAGCCACCAAACTCATCAGGTGAGATTTCACCCAATCCTTTGAAGCGGGTAATTTCTGGTTTTCCTCTTAACTTTTTCTGTGCTTCTAATTTTTCTCGTTGAGAATAACAATAATACGTGTCTTTTTTATCTCTCACTCTAAATAACGGCGTCTCCAAAATATATAAGTGTCCTTGTCTGACTAAGTCTGGAAAAAACTGCAAGAAAAATGTCAGTAATAACAAACGAATGTGCATGCCATCAACATCTGCATCCGTAGCAATGACCACTCGATTAAATCTCAAACCTTCTAATCCATCTTCAATATTAAGCGCGTGTTGTAAAAGATTTAATTCTTCGTTTTCGTAAACAATCTTTTTACTAAGGCCAAAGCAGTTTAGAGGCTTACCTCTCAAACTAAAAACAGCTTCCGTCTGGACATCTCTTGCTTTAGTGATAGACCCACTCGCAGAATCCCCCTCTGTAATAAAAATCGTGGTTAATAATTTTTTCTCTTCGTCTCCTCTTTTATTATTAAAATGAACTCTACAGTCACGTAATTTTTTGTTGTGCAAATTAGCCTTTTTCGCACGTTGA
Source organism: uncultured Saprospiraceae bacterium (assembly GCA_937997635.1). Lineage (GTDB taxonomy): Bacteria > Bacteroidota > Bacteroidia > Chitinophagales > Saprospiraceae > CALFUK01. Next base: position 4,558 of record CALLFA010000177.1, read on the forward strand.
TTAGCCAACTTCTTTATGCCAGCAATTTCTTTTCGTTCTCGCTCCGATTGTTGAATACGTTTTAATAAAGCATCTGCAACATCTTTATTTTTATGCAAATAAGAATCCAACTGCTTGGTCACATAATCAGCAATAAAACTTCTGACAGTTGGACTGTCTGGCCCCATTTTTAATGAGCCAAGCTTGGTCTTTGTTTGAGACTCAAATACAGGTTCCTCTACTCTAACTGAAATGGCACCAATGATAGAAGTCTGTACATCTTTGGTATCAAAACTCTTTTTATAAAATTCTCGAACTGTCTTTACAATAGCTTCTCTAAACGCTTGTAGGTGCGTACCGCCTTGTGTGGTGTTTTGTCCATTGACGAAAGAATAATATTCCTCTCCATACTGCTCGCCGTGTGTTAACGCAATTTCAATATCCTCACCTTTCAAGTGAATGATTGGATAGCGCAGTGATTCTGGAGTCGTCTTATTGCCTAATAAATCGAGCAAGCCATTTCTAGAAAAAATAGTCTTGTCATTAAACTTAAGCTTTAATCCAGCATTCAGATAAGCATAATTCCACAACTGATTTTCTATGTAGTCATTCTTATATTTATAATTTTTGAAAATAGATTCATCTGGCACAAAACTGACGAGTGTTCCATTCGGCTCTTTTGTCTTTGCTTGATTGTGATTTTTGACAAGCTCTCCTTGCTCGAACTCAGCTACTTTAGTTTTCTTATCTCTTATCGCCTGTACTTTGAAATAGCTGGACAAAGCATTTACCGCTTTTGTTCCTACCCCATTGAGACCTACAGATTTTTTGAAAGCTTTAGAATCATACTTTCCTCCTGTGTTGATTTTTGATACACAGTCGATGACCTTGCCAAGGGGAATGCCTCTTCCATAATCACGAATACTTACCTCACCATCAACTACTTCAATCTCTATCTGATTGCCATAGCCCATCACAAACTCATCGATACAGTTATCAATGACCTCTTTGAGCAGTATATAGATACCATCGTCTTGCGAAGAGCCATCTCCTAATTTACCAATGTACATCCCTGGACGCATACGGATGTGCTCCTTCCAATCTAAGGAACGAATATTGTCTTCTGTGTAGGTTACTTGAGCCATAAGTGCAAAACTATAAAACTACGGTAAAAATAAGGAAAACACATTATAAATAATTTTAATATAATATCTTCGCTTCAAATCGTATATGTTGCACAGTATCAGTTTGTTACATTTTCTTTATAGGAAGCATAGCGCTCTCTTGCCTCAAATGGGTAAAACTAAGAATCAAAGCGATGTCCATTTCAGGACTGCCTCGACGAATACTAAAGGAACAGTGACAGATACTCAAGCAATTCTATACAGAGCAACCACACCATTAGATTTGCGTTTCATTCAAGCAATTGCAGATGTCCTTACTTAGAAGACTAGCAAACGAAACGGCCATCTATGGCATGTCTCACATCCTTCCTCGGATCTTACACTACATTGTTTTTACTGTCTATCTCACCTACACCTTTGATGACACCATTGATTACGGTATTTACAATGATCTCTACGCCTACAGTTCCATCATTCTGATCATTTTAATTGGACGAATGGATACGGCATTTTTTCGATTTTCTTCCAGAGATGATAATCCCAAACGCGTCTTTTCTTCTGCCATTATTCCTGTATTTATCGGCGGGTTGCTGTTCCTTGTTATTGCCTTTGCATTAAAAGCGGACATTGCATCTGTACTTCAGTATCCAGATAGTTCTCATTACGTTTTATGGTTTGCTTTCATCCTTGCATTTGATGCTTGGGTTGCTTTGCCATTTGCTAGATTTAGGATGGAGAATCGCCCATTTCGATTCTTATTTTTTCGATTGTTGAATGTTGGCTTGACTATTTTATTTGTGTTGTTCTTTTTGGAAATATGTCCGCGTCTAATTGCAAATGGCTGGACGAATTTGGAAGGCATGTTATTTTTAGACAAACGACTTGACTATGTTTTCTTTTCTAATCTACTGGCAAGTGCGATTTTATTTATTTGCCTGATCCCAGAGATCATTAGAGATGGTATTCACTTTGATGCTTCCCTATGGAAAAAAATGGCTTTATATTCCATGCCATTAGTTGTTGTTGGTATTGCAGGTAGTTTTAATCAAACCTTTGGTGTTCCTTTGCAAAAATACTTTTTGGGTAATGACACTTTAGACAATCTGGCCGATGCAGGTGTTTATGGTGCTGCTTTAAAGATTGCTTTGTTGCTCAATCTATTTACGGTAGCTTTTAACTATGCTGCAGAACCATTCTTCTTCAAACAATTTGCATCAAAAGAAAATAAGACCATTTACGGAATGGTGGCCTTGGCATTTACCATTGTTGCTTCTTTGGTTGTTTTAGGCATTCACTTTTATACAGATCTGCTGCAGTATCTGGTTGGGAACAATTATCGGGATGCCATTTACTTGGTCCCCGTCTTATTATTTGCCTATTTTTTTCTTGGCTTGTATTACAATTTTTCCATCTGGTATAAGTTGGTTGATAAGACGCATATTGGATCTTTTATTTCCATCATAGGTGCATTGATCACCTTTTTTGTCAGCATTATGTTTCTTCCGAAAATAGGCTACGCTGCTTCTGCTTGGGCTGCACTTGCCTGCTATGGTTTTATGGCAGTTGCTGGATTGGTTACAGGAAGATTATATTACCCAATTGATTATCCAATTTCAAAAATCATTCTGTATGTTTTACTCACAGCAGGGCTAGTTGTGTTATCCAATGTTATAAAAACCAATACAGCTTCTACGATTATTTCGATGTTGATTAATACAGCCTTACTATTGGTCTATGTATTTTTTGTTTATAAAAAAGAAACAGAACTAATCAAACAATTATCTGAGTGACATTAACTATTGTCGTTCAAATATGTAGGCTTTCCCTTCATTATTCCCATGATTCGGAGCACCTACAATCGCTACACCACCATAAATTGAAACACCGTTTCCAAAAAAATCTTGAGTCGCTCCATCGCTTGAAATGAATTGTGCAGATTCCGTCAGTGTCGATGCCCAACCATTTACAGGCATTTGATATAAATAAGCTTTTCCTCTGTTGGGAATCCCTTTGGTATTGTGATCACTAGAACCTACAATTACATTATTTTCTGAAATTGACACACTATGTCCAAAACGATCAAAATTCGACCCATCGCTTGGTATAAGCTGCGCGGATTCTGAAGAACTCCAGCCAAATAATGGTGATCTTTGAAACACGTAAGCCTTACCAACAACGCTTATACCAAGTACATCATGATTTGTAGCACCAACAATTACAAAATCGCCATCTATACAAACACTATATCCAAACCGATCACTTTGTTTACCATCTGATGCTTGAAATTGATGAGTTTCCATCATGTTTGTAGGCCAACCAAACGGTTGAGGTTTTTCGAAAAGATACGCTTTGCCTCGATTACCTTGATTATTAGTATCGTGACCATGAGCACCTATGACAACAGTTGTTCCTGATATCGAAACAGCATGTCCAAAGTTGTCAGAACTAGAACCATCACTCGAGGTGAATTCTGTATTAGGACTCATGATCACTGGCCAGCCTCCTATCGGTTTTTCAAATAAATAAGCTTTACCTTCGTCTGTATTCCCGTTGGTATCGTGCTTATGAGCGCCTACAATAACCACATCTCCAGATATTGCTACACTATGCCCAAATCTGTCTTCATCAAATCTAATACTAGCAATCAATTGGGTTGCCTGAGATTGTGTGCCTGACCATCCATTTGGAGGTTTAACATAGACATAAGCTTTACCTTTATTATCATCATTTCCTGGTGCTCCTACTACGGCATAATTTTCAGTAATAGAAACACTAAATCCAAACTGATCACCGGTTTCACCATCAGTAGCTACTAATTCTGCTAAGTTTTCCCAACATGAGCCCATTTTTCTAAAAATGATTACTCTGCCATTTTGACCTCTGCCACCTACGATAGCTGTATTTTCATAAACATCCACACTATTTCCAAATAAATCAGATTGATCTGGACCAAATGGTAGTGCACAACTTTCCGTTACATCTGTATTAACCCAGCCTTCATTTCCACTAAAAGTTAATGACTTCCATGCTGTCCCCGTCCATCCTTCAAAGTCTTCTGTTGCTGGATTCCATCTGATTGTCCCTGGATCTGGCGTACTGCTTTGATCATCACCTATTTGGATTGATCCTTCAACTTCAAGGCTGGGTTGGGTTTGGGCAATCAAATCATTGGTCACAAAGAAAATGGTAAGAATAATAAAATAGTGTCTATACATGAGTGATAGTTATTTAATGAGTACAATGGTTTAAAACTATTTGAATAGCGGAAGTTTAGAAATTGATTGACTGTAAAGTATTAGATGCTTATTACAAAATCAATATTTTGAAGCAAAACCTACAAAAAATCACTGGAAACAAGGAGGGAAATTGGTCATTATGCGGCTCAAAACACTCAAACCAGCTAATTCGGGTATTGCTTAAGATCATACAAAGTGGCTAAAATTTTTTGAGCATTTCGCTAACAACTTGCTGATGACACTTCAACACGTATCTTTGTACCATTAATGAGAGGTACAGTTACAAAATCGACAGGCAGTTGGTACAACGTTCTTCTGGATGATTCTGAGGAGGTCGTTGCTTGTCGGATGATTGGGAAATTTCGGCTTGATGGCATGAAGCTGACTAATCCAGTAGCCGTAGGAGACAAAGTGATCATTGAAAAAGAATCAGAAGGTGGTATCATCAAGGAAATTCTAGATAGAGAAAATTATGTTGTCAGACAATCGCCAAGAAAGAAGCATCACCTCCATTTATTAGCCAGTAATGTGGATCAGGCTTATCTCATTCTTACCATCAAAAACCCTAACTTGAAACAAGGCTTTATCGATCGCTTTATTTTGATGACTGAGCCTTACAATATTCCAGTAGAAATCATTTTTAACAAGGCGGACATATTAAATGATGAAGACATAGAATTGTACCATTATCTCGCTGGCATCTATAAAAACATAGGCTATGGTGTGCATCTCATCAGTTCGCTAAATTCCGGCACGTTAACCACACTAAAAGAAAAAATGCTAGGAAAGGTCACCCTAGTTAGTGGCCAATCAGGTGTAGGCAAGTCTACATTCATTAATGCGATTGTTGGCAATGAGGATTTGCGTACAACAGAGCTTTCTGATTATACAGGTAAAGGCCAACATACGACTACCTTTGCAGAAATGTTCACAATTGACAAGGAGACATATTTGATTGATACCCCTGGCATCAAAACACTCTCCTTCAATCATTTTGAACCAATGGATGTAGCACATAATTTTAAAGAATTTTTTGACCTTTCTTCAGATTGCAAATTCGCTGATTGCACACATCGCAATGAACCGAAGTGTGCCGTCAAGGATGCTTTAGAGTCTGACATTGTCAGTGAACTTAGATACTTCAATTATATACAGTTGCTCGACGAAGTAGAGGATCAAAATTATTGGGAACGTAAAAAAGATATGTAATGTCCTATTCAAGCAGACATAGATATAAAAGTAGAAGAGAGAAAAATAAACTTTTTATTGGGAGATTAAAGATGCTCGTAATAGCTGCTTTGGTAGCTTTGGTGTTTTACTTAATATTCAATCGTGTGTGGCTTTGGGATTTGCTCAGAACCCAATTTTATGATTGAGTGTATCCTATGAAAACGTACAATTGCAGGCATAAAAAAAAGGGACCAATCTTGCTCTTTAGCGGATTCTCCCTTTAGTCACATGAAAAAATATCTACATTTTTTGAGGATTTCTCCTCTATATTTTAAACACACTTTCGTGTTTCTGTCTTTTTTGTTTGAGTATTACCTCAAATTGATAGGACAAAGATACTGTTGATATAAGCACGAAGCTATTCCATATTTTACCATTATTGATGCTATATTAACCCAAAAATTATACTTTTGTACTGTAAATGTTAATTTCGCATAATATCATGACATTCAATGAAGACCAATAGGAGAAAAAGCTTACAACCAAAATTAAAGAGAATAGTCCCTTCAGCTGGTAACTCCTTTTATGTCAAGCGATTTATACAAACAGAGAATAACACTTTGCCTTATTGGCACTTTCATCCAGAAATAGAGCTTGTCTACATCAATTATGGTCACGGCAAAAGGCATATAGGGAATCATATATCTTATTATCATGATGGCGATTTGTTACTAATCGGCTCCAATGTGCCGCATTACGGCTTTGCAGGAAGATTGACCAAGAATGAATCTGAAATAATTGTCCAATTTTTACCTGATTTTATGGGTCCAGGTTTCTTGTCCTCTATAGAAATGAAAGAAATCAATCTGCTGATTCAAAAATCAACCCAAGGCTTATCTTTCTCAGGAAGAACAAAAGAAAAAGTCGGCATTAAATTAACACAGCTACTCAATCTCAAAGGTTTTGATAGATTGATCAAATTCTTAGACATCCTCAGAACGTTGGCTCTTTCGAAAGAAGTTGACATACTGAATGCTGGGGGAATGTTTCTTGAAGTTTATGCCAATGAGCATGATCGAATGACACTCATTTATGATTATGTTGCTAATCACTTTACAGATATAATAGAACTAGAAAAAATCGCTTCAGTTGTATCAATGACAGTACCCTCATTTTGTCGCTATTTCAAAAAGGTCACTGGTAAAACGTTTACACAATATGTCAATGAGTATAGAATTGTACATGCGCAAAAATTACTCAGCGAACAGGATATGACCATAACGGAGGTTTCGCTCACCAGCGGATTCAATAACATTTCACATTTCAATAAACAGTTTAAATTGCATACCCTAAAGAGCCCACGAGATTATAGAAAAGAGTTGACCAAAGTCATTCAATAAATAAGTATAAAGTAATGGCTCGAATTAAACAGGTGGACTCCAAAGAAGCAGGCTTAGAAATAGGTCTACATCTTTTCAAATTTTTTCTGAAATCTGAACATTTGCACTATGGCTATTTTAAAGATTTAGAAGCAGACATTTCGAATCTGGTAGTCGCGCAAGAGAATTATGTTGAACATTTAATGTCTGCCATTCCCAGTGATGTCAACTCTATTCTAGATGTGGGTTGTGGTTCTGGAAAATTTGCGGAGACACTTGTCGATCGTGGATATCGTGTGGATGTCGTTGCGCCAGGGAATCAGTTGTCAGCCTATGCAAAAGAAAAACTGGGAGATAGCTGCGCATTATTCAACACTAAATTTGAAGACCTTGACACTACCAAAACATATGATCTAATTTTGTTTAGCGAAAGCTTCCAATATATCCCTATGCGAAAAGCTCTTGATGGCGCAATCAAACAATTGAATAAAAACGGCTATATCCTCATTGCTGATTTTTTCAAAATCGATGCGCCTGGCAAAAGCTTGTTAGGCGGTGGTCACGATTATACAGAATGGCTAAATATTCTCAAGTCATACCAATTTGAAATTCTAAAAGAAGAAGACATAACGGAATACACTGCTCCAACAATTGACTTAGTTGATCAGTTGTCAAAAGAAGTGTTGGCACCAACATGGAAAGTAGCCTTTGATCTCGCAGCTGATCGTTTCCCACTTGCACTTAAATTCTTAAAATGGAAATATAAAAAGAAGTTGGACAAACTAGAGAATAAGCATTTTGCAGGACAGCGAACTGGAGCAAATTTTAAGATTTATAAAAAGTATATGGTGTATATCTTGAAACAGGTTTAAGCCCTTTTACACGCAAAATTCTAATGCCTTTACATTTGTAATGAAGCAAAATATTCAAGAAGAATAAATCCAAGTAAATTTTTAATCCTATTTTGTTAACCAATCAAAATTAAAAGAGACTTCCAAATGAATGTTGATATGAACTCTGATCAAGAGATCTCTAAGTTATACTTAGAATACCGTGATGACTTCATTCGCAATACCGCGAAATATCAATTGTCTGTGGAAAAAAAAATAGATATTTATCAAGATGCTTTCATAGTCATATATGAAGGCCTCAAAAAAGGAAACATAAAAATTGAAACATCGCTCAAGCATTATTTGTATGGAGTGGGTCGCAACATGATCATAGATGAGATTAATAATCAGATCAAAGAGCGAAAACTAAAAGATGGTCTCTCAAAAGAAAAAGAAGCGTTCGATATAGATTTAAGTTCAGGTGATGTGTTAAGTGAAAAGCAAGAGCTGCTTTTAAAAGGCATAAATAGCTTATCCGAAAAATGTAGAGAGATATTAATACTTTTCTATTATAGAAAATACAGCATAGAAGCCATTATGCATACCATGAATTACCAGAATGAAAATGTGACTAAAAGCCATAAATCGAGATGTCTGAAACAATTGAAAACCAACTTACAAAAACAATAGTAAGACAATGCTGCTATGAATCGAGAAGAACTCATTGATAAAATAATCAGAGGTGAAAAACTATCTGAAGCAGAAGCGCTGACATGGGCAGACATCAAAGATGATCCTTCTGTAAAGGAAGAATTATCCTTAATGCAGCAGTTGGATCATCCTCTGAAAATAGTAAATAGAAAACTCCTTAAAGACCAACTGAAAGGAATAGAAACAACCATTGGTGAAGAACAAAGACAGACAACACAAAAGCCAATTGTAAAACATACCGAAATCCAGAATCCTCAAAATAAAATCAGTCGACTTCCCACGTGGCTCTATGCAGCAGCAGGACTATTACTCTTAGCTGCTGTTACATTTCTTATGCGCCCACAAAATCAAGTTGATTATTTTGCTAGCCATTATGAAGCTTACCCAAGCATTGTCAATCCAATCCTAAAAGGCACAGATAATTCATCTGATAAAATCAACCAAGGGTATATCGCCTATCAAAATAAAGACTACCAAAGAGCCTTAACTTTATTCGAGTTAGCAACATCCTCAAATGACACAATCAAATTCTATCAAGCGATATCGCTCATAGAAACAAAAAAGCCACAACAAGCTATAGCGCTTTTAAAAGATTTACAAAATAGAGATAATCGGTTTCAGCAAGAAGCAGCATGGTACAAGGCTCTCTGCCAACTCAAAATAGGCAATCGAGAAGCAGCTATTTCCGGTCTTTCAAAAATAGAAGTGAAGCATGATCATCCATTTAATTCAGAAGCTGTGGTCCTGCTAAGACTACTGAAGTAAGCAGTACGAGATTCCAAATAATTACGATACACGTTTTATGTTATTGCAATAAAAACCAAGTCCCAAAATTATAGCTCCTAGAATCAGAAACCATCTTGTTTTCGATTTTGATATGTTTATCGCACTCTGATTTCCATACATAAGCATAGATGCCCAATAAAAAGGATGAGCTAATTCACTGGCTCTAACATCTTGCAGATATTCCAACTTGGCCAAGTGTAACGCTTCTGACTTAGTATGTTTTTTTACAATCTTGTTGTAAAATTCCGGCAATAATTTTGAAGTTGAATTAACAGGCATTTGCCAAAGGCTCATACCAATGGACTGTGCTCCAGCATAAGCAAAGGCGTGCGCTATACTCATCACACCTTCACCTTCTATGACTTGTCCTAGTCCAGTCTCACAAGCACTCAATACAATCATAGATGCTGGAATATGAAGATCATAGATTTGATTTGCATAGAGTCTGTTGTCTAAAGCCAAATCATCTTGATAATCAAACTGTATATATGATGACATCGCTTGCTCAGTATCTGCCACACCATGAAGCGATAGATGGACCATTTTATAATCTTGCACTTTTTCCAGGAAATTCTGTTTTCCAGCAGCTTCATTGATTAAAAGAGTGCCCCCTATCAGAGTATTGATCGAAGTGAGTTCTGTAACTGCTTCTAACATATTGGGAGCTTCAGCGCTCCGTTGAAAATCTGAAGCAAAACCAATAAATTTTCTCTGCCCTCTATTCTGGTTTTTTTGATTCTGAACATAAAGTACAGGAATAGAAGTAGCATAAGCTATGGAATAGTCATGAAGTAAGTAATCCAACGTGCGAAAATCATTGTTGGATACATTATCAGTCAACAGTGCTTCAAATGGAATCATTGCAATTATACCATCTGCAATAATTCGATACTTTTTAATGCCTCTATTTGATGGAGAGATATCTTTAGGTATTAATGTATTGTATAGCTGAAAAGCTATAGGAGCATAAACTTCAGGCTTAGCATCGTACTGTCTCACCACTTTCAAATAAGTCTCAACATCTGAAATCAACTTTTTAGTAGACCCAATCCTATGCACTGTCATACCATCTTTACTTATGGTAAATAAATAAACTTCCTTTTCACCAATAAAATATTCTAATATTAATTCATCATGTTGCAACAAAGACTCTTGAATAGAATTAAGATCGAGTTTTAAATCAATGTATTCTTTACTGTCGAAAATTGTCAATTGTCTGATCGAATCCCTGACTTGATGTAGATTTGCTTTTGTAGCTAAGAGTAGACTATCGGGCTTAAGAGAATGTCCATCTTCTGTCCAAAGCTCAATTTCTAATGCTGTCTTTTTTTCAACAAACTTTTGTTCTTGGCGCTGCAATCGGTCTAATAGTGGATCACTGGATTCTTGCATATTTTTAGCCATGACATTATATAAGAGTGCTGCTTTTGATTGATGATTCAGCATGATGAAATCATCTAAAACTTGCTTATTCGGGTTATCAAGATGGTACTCGTAGAGGATATTAATACCCAAACTATAGTACAACTTAGCTTGTCTCGAAATGAATTTATTTAATTCAAAATCTGAATACTGCTGTCTTTTCTTTTGTATCAATGCGTATAGACGTTGACAAGCCGCATAGGCCAAATCTAAATCAGCCTTTCGTGCCTTTTTTGAGTATCGATCAAAAAGATTTTCTGCCTTTTTATACAGTAGCTCTAATAGTACACGATCACTTCCGATAATGACATCGTCTACATTTGGGTTAATGTGCAAGGAATATAACGTACGATTTACAACCAGTTTGTCAAGGCCTTTCTGGTAGCTCATAATTGCAGTATCCAAGGTATTCATTTGTCTGAAGACATCACCTTCAATACTGTATAGTTCTGGTAGATATTCTTGATAATGTGTAGAGAAAATAGCTTTAGCTTTTGAGATATAATTAATGGCTTTTTCATACTGAGACTTTTCCCTATATATCTCGATTAAGTTACTATAATTGATTCCGATGAATTCTGAATTATTTAGAGATTGATTTATCTGCAATGATGCCATGATGCTTTTCTCTGCCCCATCTAATTGATGAAGAGAAGTCAATGCTATTCCTTTATTGTTGAGTATATGCGCTTTATCTGTGAGATACCGCCTATCCTTATCTTGGTATTGCTCGACATAGTTCAGCGACTTATCTGACCAAAATAACATTTGATCATATTGCTTCAATGTTCTATATACATCAAAAATTTCGATGGCTATCTCTGTCAATCGGGATTGATCATCTTTGAACAGAGCTTCTCTGATCCGAAAAGCTTGGAGTAGATAGTCGATGGCAATACTAGGATTCCCATCCATATTCTCTACTACCCCTAATTTTTGGTAAATACGTGACAGATGATATCGCTCCTGCTGGTCAGTTGATGATAATAGATGCAACGCTTTTTGCAATTCTTCACGCGCTTCATCGATTCTGCGCAGCTCCATATACCCACTGGCTACATTAATCTGTGGCTTGACGATATCTATATGTGTTATGGGTAAGTATGCCTGCTTATGATGGATGGATTTATTCCAATGTGCTATTGCATCTGCATAATCCTCAATAAAAAAATGACACAAGCCTGACTGGTGATGTATTACAGCAATTATACTATCGCTTGCTCTGCTTACATCTGCTAGCCTAATGGCATGATCGTATTGGGTAATGGCTGTTTGATACTCCGCAGCTGCTTTCGCCTGATTTCCCAATAGCTGATACACATGCAATGAGTCAGTTGCTGCGAATGCAAAATGCTTACAGAAAAGCACAAAAATCCATCCCGAAAAATAGTGATATTTCAAAGTGGAAGTTGATTTGTCTATAATAAACTTACAATTTAATCTACAATAATGTAATTTGATGTTAACCATTTGCTTAAACTTCCGACCCCATAAAAAAATACATTATGCAATTCAAAGCCATCATCGTTTTGTGCTATATCGTCTATCTCTCTCCCATCCAAGCGATGGATTTTTTCTGTTTCGATGCTCCATCCTTATTGCTTCAGTCCCGAGTATGCAGTCCCACGTTTACTCAGATTAACTTTAATGGTATTTCGACAACTACTGGTTCTATTAATGCCTGCAACATGAGTCAGCCAGATCTGTATGTACATGTAAGAATTCCTGCAAGTACAACTGGGAATTTTATGGTCAGGCGAAGAGAAGGTACAAGTATAGAAGCACAAGCAGAAATTTACTATTTACCAAATTGCTTACCATCTAGTCCTAGTGGATGTTGTTTTTCTGCAAGCTTACTTGTTGGTTGTTATGATTTAGAAACATTTCCAAATGCCATCATCTTTGAAAATCAAGCTCCTGGTGATTATTACATCAAAATCTGGGATAGGAATGGTGTTACCAGTGGCACGCTTAATATTTCAGCACATAAGCTACCGCAAGACATTGAAGACTGGGTACTTTGCGATGATGAATCTGGTGAAGGAACAGGTTTTGTAGCAAACCAGTTGATCATAGAACCAGGCCCAGATTTTGATCCAGGCATTTTTAATCCAGGCTTTAGAGAAGTGAAGTCTTGTGACTGTGCTGATCCACCATTGTTACTTTACGAAGCAGACGACTTTGCTACATTTTTAGAAGGTCAGATTACCGCTAAAAATGCAACATGTGTAGAAGGTACTGGTCTCAACTATATCATGGAGACAACAAGAGAATCATTCGAGTCTGTATGCGATGGATCATTTTTCTGTAGTAGCATTAAAAAATATAAACCAACCAATCCGACTACAACTGCTCGCGTCGCCATAGTAGATACCGGCATCAATCTAGACCATGACGCATTCACTAATGCACTTTGGCGTAATATGGAAGAAAATGATACTGACAACTGTGTCTTAGATGACTTGAATGGATATGACTTTAAAAACGAACTTGGGCCACCAACGGATACAGACGGTCATGGTTCTTGGGTCGCGGGGACTGTCGTAGAAGACTTTCCCGAAGACATCCAACTCGAGATTATGTCTGCCAAATTCTTTGACGATAACAATGGCACATTATTCGAAGCGTTATGCGGAATGCATTACGCCATAGACGAAGGTGCATCGACTGTAGTTACTAGCTGGGGCTTTCAGTCAATGACACTGCCCCCATTTCTCCAAGACGTGTTCACAAAAGGCCAAAATAGGGACGTTCTATTTATAGCTTCAGCTGGAAATACATCTGACAATATAGATGTTGACATCCCTAAATATCCTTCAAATATGACTGATAAAAACCTCATCACAGTCGCCGGATACGACGAAGAATCAATGACCTTAGCAAGTTATTCTAACTACGGCCCCATCTCCGTGGACCTTGCAGCAATTGGTCACATCATAGCTCCATCGATATTTAATAATGCTAGCTCAGTAACAGAGGTAGATTCAGTTGTAGGTACTTCCATTGCTGCCCCTAGAGTAGCTAGGACAGCTGCCATCATGAAGAGCTACCATCCGACTATGACATTTACGGACATCAAAGATTGTATTCTGAATACTGCAACTCAACATTCTGCTTTGAATGGACTAATGGTATCTGAAGGATTCTTAAACCATAATGCGGCTCTCGCTTGTGCGGCACAGAAAGCTATTGATCTCATCTGCACAGATAATCTACTCGCAATAACTGGTCACTTAATCAATGATGCTGCTTACAGCACACAAGCTACTATACATGCAAATGCATATGTAGAGACTGGGACAACTATTCAATTCGCTGCTCTTGAAGGAATTCAGCTAAGGCTCGACTTTGAGGTAGAACTAGGAGCAACTTTCGAAGCGCTTATTCAAGATTGTCAGTGAGCATTAATTTTTTTAAACTTTAGTTTGGTCGTCAGGTGTGTTTAGATAATTGAGATTATCATAAGGTCTTCATACTCCTCAACCCACTAGTAAGAATTTCATTTGGGCCGGTTTTATTAACCTAGATAAAACCTAGTCAGGATAAATGTTGAAAAATAATTTCTTCAGTTGTTAACCTTCTCATGCATTATGAGACCTCGGTGTGTAACTACATTTATTTATAAACTAAAAAAACTTTTATCATGAATCGACTTCCAATCACTAAAAGAGAATTAGAAATTCTGACATTGGTTTCTTCGGGACTTAATGCATCACGCATTGCTCAAAAATTATTCATTAGTAGGCCTACCTTGTGTGGCCATACGATAAATATGAATCGAAAATTAATGGCAAAAAACAAGACCCAATTAATCAATAATGGGTTTGCCAATGGCTTACTTTCAACAGCTCCTTAATCTCCTCTTATATCCTATCTCTGTAAAAAATAATTTATTAAAAGTTATTGATAACAATTATCAATACTAAAATCAAATATCATGAATATTGAAAAAACAAATTCCAATAATATTTACCGATCCTTATTTTTTCTACTATTATTCCTCATTCCATTTCTAAGCATTTCACAAACCAGAAACTTATATGTGGAAGGCGAAGACGACCTACTAGGCACAATTCATTCACTAAATAATGCCAATCAAACGGTTGGCTTTGAATTCGTAATAGGTACAGCTAGAGAATTATCAGGCGACTGGCGAACAATTAATCAAAATGGTGATTTTCGTATCCAATATGGGACTGATAACTTTGAATCAAATTCAGGTGACAACATGTTCAGTATTTTATCCGACGGTAATACTGGCATCGGCTGTACAAACCCCAAGGCCAAGCTTAGTATCTGTAATGGCGAAATGGGATTCAGCAATTCTTTTTCTGAGGACGCCAGCGATAAGATATCCCTTGATGGTTATGCATTTGACCAACCTCACATGGTCGGCCTTGGTTATGAGACTTCAACTTTTATAAATATATCGGGTCAGATTTCAGAACTAAGTGACCTATATTATAAAGCAGAAGGGAGCCATCGATGGTATAATAATGCAAATGCAGATCTAGGGAATAGTGCCAATATGGTCTTAACTCAAGACGGCAATTTAGGATTAGGGACACACACGCCCGACACCAAACTACATATACTCACTGGACCCGATGCGAGCCTGTCTAATCATGGTTATATGATGATGGGCAGAATCGATGGTCCCAATTTGATCTTGGATAATAATGAAATAATCGCAAGAGATGCTGGACAAGAATCGATATTAAGCTTACAAAGAAATGGAGGTGGAGTAGGAATAGGAATAGCGCCAGGAAGTGTAGAAGCCCCTTTGGCTGTACAAGGTTCTGGTAGTCAAATTCATATATCTAACTCATCACAAACATCCAATGATTGGTTCATTGGTGCCTCTAATCCTAACTGGCTTACAGGTGGAGGAAAACTGATCATTAATACAGGAGGTAACAGCACAAGTAACATGATGTCCTTCGATAGAAATACAGACATCGTAGAGGTTCAAAGAAATGGTGGTGATGTTATGCTGTGTAGTCAAGAAAATGGACAAGTGGGTATTGGCATTAGCGACAATAATAATTTTCCCTCTTCAGAATATCTTTTAGCCGTAGATGGCAGCATTATCGCTGAGGAAGTCAGGGTCGAATTATCTGGAGACTGGCCTGACTATGTATTTGCAGATGACTATGATTTAATGCCTCTTTCAGAAGTTGAAAAATCCATCGCAGACAATAATCACCTTCCGGGCATTCCAAGCGCTAAAGAAGTTGCTTCTGATGGCATAGCTTTAGGAGACATGCAAAAGAAAATGATGGAAAAAATAGAAGAACTCACACTTTATGTCATACAGCTAAATAAAAAAAATGAACGCTTAACAGCTAAAGTAAATCAGCTAAATAAATAAGTGGCCATTGACTTAATCATTCAAAATAAATAAAGATGAAATACATTACAATTATAATTCTAGCTTTCTCTGTGACTGCTTTAGAAGCACAAAATTTTTACTACTATCAAGGAGAAAAAGTGACATTAAATACATTAGAAAATCAATACTATGTAGAATTTCAAGGTGATGATGACAAACGTTTTGCAGAAAACAATTCTTCTGACTTTATGTCATTATCGCCGGTAGGTGCTGGATTGATCGTAGAATCATCCTTTTCAAAAAATAAGTTATCCGATAATCCATCAATTAAATTTGCTAACCCTTTATTCATTAACGAGAGTAATCAGCGATTTTCCTATTACAATGAAATCATTGTCAAACTTAAAGACGATACGTCTCTAAGGGAGTTGGAAAAGCAACTAACAAACTCAGCATGGGCAGTATGTTCTGAATACGATCATGGTTTTAATATCCATGTACTTTGCGATCGAAGTGGAGAAGGCAAAGATGGACTTGAATTGGCAAATGAGTTATTTGAATCCGGCCTATTCCATTATGCAGAACCAAATTTTATCGCTGAGAATCCAGAACAATACATTCCAAATGATCCAGACATATCGCTCCAATATTCCTTAGAGAATGATGGTGGAATTTATAATAATGATATTGGTACATCAGGTGCGGATATGAATGTATTGGATGCATGGGATGTCACGACCGGGTGCAGCGAAATTGTAATTGCCATTATCGATGACGGAGTAAATTTAAACCATCCTGATTTGACGGCAAATCTGATCCCAGGATTTGATGCATTGGGTTTTGGAACAGGTGGTGCCCCTCAGAATGGAGATACTCATGGCACTGCCTGTGCAGGGACCGCAGCTGCCAAAGGCGATAATGGAATTGGAGTTGCAGGTGTTGCTTTTGATTGTTCCATTATGCCAATTCGCGCATTTGCCTCAGAAATCAGTACAAGCAGTTTGGTTTTTGCTACCGCTATTGATTGGGCATGGATGAATGATGCAGATGTACTAAGTAATTCTTGGACATGGTCAGCCAGTAATGCCATATCAGATGCGATTGACAGAGCTGTCACCCAAGGTAGAAATGGTATTGGTTGTGTGGTGTTGGCTAGTTCAGGAAACAGTAATTTTTCTAATGTTCTTGCATTTCCAGCTCGCGACAATAATGTGATTGCTGTAGGTGCCTCCAACATGTGTGACGAACGAAAAAGTGCCGGCATTGATACCACTGGATGTTTTGACGTAGTGGTTACTAATCTTCAGCCTGACATCACTGGAGGTGTTTCTTGCGACAATGATCGTTGCTGGGGTAGTAATTATGGAGATGATTTAGACATCGTTGCGCCAGGTATTTCTGTCAGGACTACATTTGGTTCAAATACTTATGGCTGGTTTAAAGGAACGTCTGCGGCTTGCCCTAATGCTGCAGGTGTAGCAGCTTTGATTCTATCGACAAATGACCAACTCCCTGGCATACAAGCTAAAAACATCCTCTTATCTACAGCAAGAAAGGCAGGTGGATATACATATACCATAGATCTGACTAATCCTTTCGGTTCATGGAATAATGAAATGGGTCATGGTGTGGTTGATGCATATGAAGCTGTACTGACGGCATTAGCAAGTGCTAGACTTTATATCCAAAATCGGATATACAGCTCTGGTGCTTCTAGTTTTTTTCAATCGTACGAAATTCGAGCTGGTGAAAATGTCACTAACAGTCAGCCCAATGGTGCCGTTGTCGTTCAAAATAATGCATTGGTACATTATAATACTGGAAAGAGGATTTTACTTCGGCCAGGATTTGAAGCTCAGACTGGTTCAGATTTTAGGGCACGTATTCTCAATATAAATTGTCCTGTTAAATTATAACTGAGTCAACAAATAGTACAGAAAGCCATTTAAGTTCACTCCTTTCATTTACTTTTAGTAATGAGAATTCTTTCTCTTTTCCATCAATTAACACAGTTGAGTGCATAATTTGAGAAAATGCTCATTGATACATAATGATTAGATGAATAAAATAAAAAAGCCGTGATCATCACCTGTGATCACGGCCTACTTCCAATCTTCACATGACCAGTATCGTTCACCTTTATCGAAGTGAAAGGTCAACTGGCTATTATTGATACAATTTTAAATTAAAAGGTGATTGATTGAATGCTGCCTGACTAGTCATCAGCTCAGAAATTTACGTTCTCGCTTTCATTCAGAAAACAAAGACAAGTATTATCTTGTTTATTAACAGCAGAAAGTAACTCAATGGAAAAAACAAAATTTAAAGAATTATGTATTGCTTACACAAATGCACAACAAGGTTTTCAAAACTTTCAGAATGAATGCCATGATTTATCAGTAAATCTTGTAGAGGAATTAAAGAAGTATTTTGAAATCCCTGAATCACAATTCTCTCTATTTAGGATAAATGAGAACAACGAATTTATTCTTGTCCAACCAGGTCTTGTTAATGCGCTCACTTTAAGAGAAGACTCCCGGTGGCAATTTGGTATTGGCTTAACAGTATGTACTGCTCCTGAAACCTTACCTCAGGAGTTAATCATGATGCAAATACTTATTCGCCAGGACTTAGATGGAAACTTCTATCTAAAATATGGTGATCAAGAACAGGAATTCAGAATAGAGAAATCTGAAGAACGGAATTTCATTCCCTTTTTTGATCATATCCATAGTGAAATTTTGAACGTTTACGAAAATCACATGACTCATTTTATTGGAGAGGATACGGAGAGGAAGATTGGATATTGATTTTTAAATGTTTTAAATATTGACTTCACTATCAAAGTCTACTGTTGCAATTCAATGGTTTGAACAACAAGGTTGGGACCCATTTCCTTTTCAATTGGAAAGTTGGAATGCCTATTTGGAGGGTCAAAATGGGATTGTAAATGCACCTACAGGAAGTGGAAAAACCTTGTCCTTGATCGTTCCTATTTTACTAGAAGGGCTTCATTCAAAAACACCAGCAAAGGGTAAGTTGCAAGCCCTCTGGATATCACCGATACGGGCTTTAACAAAAGAAATAAAGTTCGCTACGGAAGAAGCCATTGAAGGACTTGGTCTAGATTGGCGAGTTGGCATAAGGTCAGGTGATACCTCTACTACGGAGAGACAAAAACAAAAAGAAAATCCACCGGAGATTTTAATCATCACACCCGAAAGCATTCATGTGTTGATGTCCTCACAAGGATACCTCTCTTTCTTTGAAAACCTGAAAGCCATCGTTGTTGATGAATGGCATGAGTTGATGGGCAATAAAAGAGGAGTCCAGACATGTCTTGCCATTAGCCGATTTTTGAGAATAGCACCACAATTAAGGATTTGGGCTATCTCTGCCACAATTGCAAATTTAGATGAAGCAGCGGATGTTTTATTGGGCGCGAAAGCAACAGATGGTTATATCATTGTCAAGTCGGAAGTAGAAAAACGAATCTCTGTTGAGTCAGTCATACCAAATGAGATAAATACATATCCGTGGGCAGGACACCTTGGGATCAAGATGCTTGATCAAATCATACCCATTGTACTAAGCAGTAAAACAACATTGATCTTTACGAATACCAGATCAATGTGCGAGATATGGTATCAACGATTGTTGGACGCCCAGCCAGATTTGGCAGGAATCATTGCCATGCACCATGGATCTATTAGTAGAGAATTGAGAGATTGGGTTGAAAATGCTTTACATGAAGAAAAACTAAAAGCAGTGGTATGTACATCTAGTCTTGATCTTGGTGTTGATTTCAGACCTGTGGAAACCATTATTCAGATTGGAAGCCCAAAAGGAGTATCTAGGTTTGTACAACGCGCGGGCAGAAGCGGTCATCAGCCTGGTGCCATCAGTAAAATCCATTTCGTTCCTACCCATACTTTAGAACTCGTGGAAGGAGCTGCCTTGAGAACAGCCATAGCGGAAGGTGTACAAGAACCACGTCTGCCCTTCATTCGTTCTTTTGATGTATTGATTCAGTATTTGATGACACTTGCAGTTTCTGAAGGTTTTGATCCAGATGAAATATTTGAAGAAGTAAAGCAAACGTTTTGTTTCGAAAGCATGACTCAAGAAGAGTGGCAATGGTGTCTCAATTTTATAGTTACTGGAGGAAACAGCTTAGAAGCTTATGATGAGTTTCAAAAAGTAGTCTTTTATAAGGGTAAATATATAGCTGCGAATAAATATGTATCGAGAAGACACAAGTTGTCCATAGGTACTATTGTTGGAGACTCCTCTATCACCTTAAAGTATATGGGTGGTAGAAAAGTAGGGACTGTTGAAGAGTGGTTTATAGCTCAAATAAAACCAGGCGAGGCCTTTTGGTTTGCGGGTAGACCTTTGGAGTTAATTCGAATAAAGGACATGACTGCATTTGTCAAAAAATCGAAGAAAAAAAATACGCGCATTCCAAGTTGGATGGGTGGTCGGATGCCATTGTCCTCTATGCTTGCAAAATTACTTAAACGAAAAATGTACAACTATGCAGATGGTGTGATTGATGAAATGGAACTCGATGTCCTCAGTCCACTTTTTGAGAAACAACGAGAAGTCTCTTCATTACCAAGAAATGATCAATTTTTGGTAGAATATTTTGAGACGAGGGAGGGGTTTCATCTGTGCATGTATCCGTTTGAAGGAAGATTTGTTCATGAAGGGATTGCTGCCTTGTTAGCCATGAGAATAGCAGAGAAAATACCTATCAGCTTCAGCATAGCAATGAATGATTATGGTTTCGAATTATTATCAGATCAAAAAATTGATGTTGATGCAATCATAACAGCTGATCTATTTGATACAAAGAATCTTTTCGAGGATATACAATCCAGTCTGAATGCGATAGAAATGGCTAGGCGAAAATTTAGAGATATTGCAAAAATATCTGGTCTAATTTTTCAAGGATTCCCAGGCCAGGCGAAGAAAGAAAGACATCTTCAATCTTCTTCATCTTTACTCTTTGATGTCTTCAAACAGTATGATCCCGACAACTTGCTGTATCTACAGACGTATGATGAAGTACTTACCTTTCAACTTGAAGAAGCTAGGCTAAGAGGCGTCCTCCAAAACATCCAACATCAATCTCTCATATTATCAAAGCCTAAATCTTATACACCTTTTTCATTCCCTATAATTGTAGACAGATTAAGCAGAGAAAAGCTTAGTACAGAGCCCATAGAGATGAAAATTCAAAAGATGCTGAATCAGGATAAATAAACATTCATTCGACTAAACAACTTGTGAATTCCTTGTTTTATTTACATACAATCGGATAAGACGTATGAACCATAATGCTATTATAACTAAAATCTGACTATTATTCTTCTGTTTTTCTTCCATTACAGTACAACTTTTCTTCATATTTGCACATGCCTAAAACAGCCCAAGAATATATTGAGGTCATCGGTGCTAATGAAAACAATCTCAAAGATGTCTCTCTTAAAATACCGAGAAACCAACTTGTGGTTATCACTGGAATTAGTGGTAGTGGCAAATCTTCTCTGGCTTTTGACACTATCTATGCGGAAGGACAACGTCGATACATCGAAACATTTTCTGCATATGCTAGACAGTTTCTAGGTAAAATGGATCGCCCAGAAGTAGAGCAAATTACTGGACTTAGCCCTGTCATATCTATTGAGCAGAAAACAACAGGTTGGAATCCAAGATCTACTGTTGGTACAACTACAGAACTCTATGATTTTCTTCGACTTTTGTTCGCAAGAGCAAGCGATGCTTACAGTCTGGCTACAGGTAAGAAAATGGTGAAGTTTACAGAAGAACAATTACTTGACCATTTACTGAAAACATTCAAAAAGAAAAAGATTGTCATACTTGCTCCTCTTGTTCGATCGAGAAAAGGACATTATCGTGAACTGTTCGAACAAACAAGAAAAAAAGGGTATACCAAAGTCCGCGTGGATGGTGAGATCATGGACTTAAGACCAGGACTCAAAGTTGACAGATATAAAGTACACGACATAGAAGTAGTCGTCGATAGAATAAAAGTTGATCCTGACAAAATTGAACGAATTACTGCTTCCGTAGATACCGCAATGTCCATTGGGAATGATTTAATGATGGTCATTGATGTCGATAAAGATAAAGTCTATCCCTTCAGTAAAAAGCTGATGTGTCCGGACACAGGCATCTCTTATGAAATACCGTCGCCCAATAGCTTCTCATTTAATTCTCCCTATGGGACTTGTCAGTCATGCAAAGGCCTTGGAAAATCGCATGATGTGGATATGGAAAAAGTCATTCCTGATGACAGCAAAAGCATAAACGATGTTGGTATAGTCCCGTTTGGTGAAGTGAGGGACAATCACACATTCAAACAACTTAGAGCAATTGCAAAAAAATACAAATTTACTTTCTCTACTCCCATTAAGAAGATTCCTAAAAAAGCATTGGAATTAATTCTTGAAGGTGGAGGTGACAGTGTATCCACAACCAGCAGGTTTGCCAAACATGATTATGTCTATGACCTCGCTGAAGCGGGAATCATTAATATGTTGTCTCATTGGTACAGAAACTCCTCTTCTGACAGAATAAGACGTTGGGCAGAAGAATTTATGACCGTGATTACTTGCCCAAGCTGTGAAGGATATCGCTTACGTAACGAGTCTTTGCATTTTAAAATCGACAACAAACATATCGGCGAATTGGCACAAATGGACTTGGACAAACTATACGACTGGTTGCAAGGTTTGGAAAAGCGAATGACAAAGAAACAAGTCACCATAGCTACAGAAGTATTAAAAGAAATCAGATTGCGTCTGGAGTTTTTATTGGAAGTTGGCTTAGACTACCTTAGTTTGAATCGGCCTTCTAGGACCTTATCTGGTGGAGAAGCACAACGGACAAGACTTGCCACACAAATTGGTTCGCAATTAACTGGCATCACCTACATCATGGACGAACCAAGTATAGGACTTCATCAAAGGGACAACCATAAATTAATACAGTCACTCAAAAATCTATCTGAAATTGGGAATACCGTTATCGTTGTCGAACATGATAAAGACATCATGTTGGCATCTGATCATTTGATTGATCTTGGGCCAGGTGCAGGTAAACACGGAGGAGAATTGGTCAATGCAGGAAAGCCCTCTTCATTCAAAAAAACAAAAGGATTAACCGCTTCCTATTTAGGGAATAAATTAAGAATAGAAATTCCTAAAAAACGGAGAAAAGGGAATGGTAAATCACTCAAATTAAAGGGTGCCACTGGTCATAATTTACAACATGTGGATCTTGAGATTCCGCTCGCGAAATTTACATGTGTAACAGGTGTGTCTGGTAGTGGAAAATCCTCTCTGATCAATCAAACGCTATACCCAATCCTCCGCCAACATTTTTACAAAAGTGTTCAGAAGCCATTGCCATATAAATCAATTAAAGGCTTAGATCATATCGACAAAGTCATTGAAATAGATCAGTCTCCTATAGGCAGAACGCCTCGTTCAAACCCTGCGACTTACACGGGCATGTTTACCCCCATCCGGAAATTATTTACGGAATTACCAGAGTCAAAAATACGCGGCTATAAAATGGGGCGCTTCTCTTTCAATGTAAAAGGAGGTCGTTGCGAAACGTGTGAAGGTGGTGGCCAACGCGTCATCGAAATGAACTTCCTTCCAGATGTATATGTCGAATGCGAAACGTGCCTAGGCAAAAGATACAACAGAGAGACACTCGAAATATTATTCAAGGGAAGATCGATCTCTGATGTATTAGAAATGACTGTCGAAGAAGGCGTAGAATTCTTTAAAGCCATCCCTTCGATATATCGAAAATTGAAAACGCTGAATGATGTCGGATTAGGATACATCACACTAGGCCAACAAGCAACGACGCTATCCGGCGGAGAAGCCCAGCGAGTCAAACTTGCAGAGGAGCTTTCCAAAAAAGATACGGGACAAACGCTGTATATTCTTGATGAACCGACGACTGGTTTACATTTTGAGGATGTCAAACACTTGATTCATGTCTTAGACAGGCTGACAGATAAAGGCAATACAATTATTGTGATCGAACACAACTTAGATATCATAAAAGTGGCAGATCACATCATTGATATTGGACCAGAAGGAGGAACAAAAGGCGGGAAAATAATAGCGACGGGAACACCAGAACAAATAGCTAAGAAAAAGAAAAGTTATACAGGCTATTACTTAAAAGATGAGTTAAAATAAAAACCCTCATAGGCTTGTATACCAAAATGAAAATAGTTTGACCGTTTCTTACTTGAACTGTTATCTGTTCTCATCGTTGAAAATATTCGTGAATACATGCATTTACTGCGTTTTTCGTCTTGACAACAAACAAAACTTCTAACTAATAAATCAGGCAGAACATTCTGCTTTTGGTTATGAAACCTATGAGGTGTCTGTATATTTTATCCTAGTGGATAGAAAAACTGTTCAGAAACAATCTTCCCATCTGCAACTCTGTACACACAAAGCTCTGGATCTTTCTTTCTTGGTGCACCTTTCATGGTAATGTCCATCGCCATCGTACAAGAGAAATGATCTCCTGCAACAATAGGATCACTCACTTCAATACCGTGAAATTCTTCAACCATTGAATTCCACATCTCGCCTTTTTTAGCGATTGCTTCCATGCCTTCTACTCGTTCAGGAAATCCTTCTTGACCTGGCATTTCGATGCTTACCGCATTTGGAGAATACAATTCGGCTGTGGCTTTATCCCAATCACCTGTGCGGCAATATTCAACTAATTTGTTTGCTACTTCTTGCGTTGACATAATTTTTATTTTTGAAGTTTGAAAATTTTGAATGATTGAATTTAGTAATAAATTAATTAACTGGAACATTTGTCACAATTCTAAAACCCCACTTCCACTTAATATATTTATGGCGCTATCGTGTAAAGCCCTAGTGTAAAAACGCAGTTGAAGTAGGATCTACTAAAACGATCCGCTATCGCACAACCATAATTTTAGAAACAAAACTATCGGGATCATCAAAGATATCAGTGGTACTACTGAACACCAAATAAACCCCTGTAGATACTCTTTGCCCTCGAAAATCTCTGCCGTCCCAGATCGCTTGACCACCAAAAGAATTGGTCTCAAAAACAAGTTTCCCATTGATGTCTGTGATCTTTACATTGACATCATTGGCCAAGCCCCTTATGCCTATAGGGCCATTGTAATCTGGCGGAACTGGATTAGGAAAAGAAACAACGTTAGAACTATGGACGCGTCTTGCCGATGTTGTTTTTGTCCGGTACACCTGCAGACCTCTGTCAGATCCGACCCACATGTCCCCACTGACGCCATCATATTTTAACTCGAGAATATTGTCATCAAATAAAGGGCTATCGTTACTCGTAAATCTCAACTCTTGTTCATCACCACTTTCACTTTGGACAAATATGCCATTGTCTGTACCAAACCATTTTCGATTAGCGCCATCAATTTCTATTGTATTGATACTGACATCTGCGAGTAAAAAAGCAGCAATGCTGTCTTGCAACACCCGAATTCGACGCCCTGTACAGTCGGAACTAAATGGGTCTGAGCCACAATCAAAAATGACAGGACCTTCGCGTGTAGCTACCCAGACACTCCCATCTTGATCTACATCTATGTCATTGATGTCATTTGTTGTCAATTCACTATTGTTTAAGTTGATGAATCGAAATTGATCATCTGTTGGATCTTCAATTCTATCGCCGTGATCAAATACCAACACACCACCATTATTACCAAAAACGGGAAACCATTTATGATTAAAATCATCGATCACAAGATTAGAGAGACTAGTACTGCTCCCGACATCGAAGCTAAACCAATTCCCTTCTGGTGTCAGTACAGAGATTGGTTCAGGTGCACCAAAATTAGCGATCCAAAGATTATTGTTTCGATCAAAAGCCAGACCTGAGACACGCTCTCTTTGTTCGTCACCCACTGCTCCTTGAAGAGATGAGTTAGTTTG
The DNA here is from genome assembly GCA_937997635.1 of uncultured Saprospiraceae bacterium. GTDB lineage: Bacteria > Bacteroidota > Bacteroidia > Chitinophagales > Saprospiraceae > CALFUK01. The sequence goes on from CALLFA010000177.1 coordinate 30,543, forward strand.
ATCAAATAGCATAATTTCTTCCGTCTCTTCATTGAAGGCAACTAATCCCGCCCAGTAAGTGCCCATGTATACCACATCGCTAATCGGATCTGGTTGGATGCGAAAAAAATTTAGGATATCTTCATTTCGAAATAAAGAAAATTCATTTTGATTGATGTTTGTCCAATCATTATTTTCGAAAATGTAGTTGCCATTCCTAGAAAAGGTAAAGGTAAAATTATCACTGACACCTCCAGAGGCAACATAAATGGAATTGCCTTTAATTTCTATATCCGAGACTTCTTCTGAGAACGGTGAATCAAACGCAAATTGTTGACAACCACCACTTGCACTTTCGTGAAATCTGATTAGATCCCAAGCATCTGCATACCATATCCGACCACTATCATCTTCAATGCCGTAAAGTGTATTGTTGATGCAGCCATCTTCTATGCGACTCATGTTACCAGCAGCGTCTATCAAAATGGTGTTACTCGTATTAACCGTGCTGCGTTGGCCAATAAGTAAATGTTCACCTTCAGCACTTATGTATGCAAATCTAAACCCAGGGTCTGGTTGCAAAATCCTACTAAATTGTTGTGCATCATCTTCTAGCCAAAGCTCTCCATCAATGACAGCGTAAATTCTGCCATTAAACTCTGTCACATCAGTAACCTCGTATACGGAAGGCAGTCCTTGTTCAGGGCCTAGCAATACCCAATTATTAAAATCGCCTTCGAAGCCCTGCGACGATCTGTCGAATACATAAAATCCATCATCAGATCCAGCATACATAATGTTGTCTCGCGAGGAAATGGCATTGAAACTCAAAGCAGTTGTCGTAAATCCAAATTCGGCAGTTTGAGAGCGAATCTCTACCACACCAAATCCAAGTGCAAGCAAAATGCTTTCTTCATTCATCACATGAACATCATTGATTGTCCTGTCTCCAGATATGTTTTGATTGGATAGTATATTGGGAAGATTTATTATTCGATCATTGGTAAAGAGATCGAGGTTACTATTGTCATAAGCGATGATCAGTTGATCGTTATACACATCAAATTCAATTTGAGCAATACCGATATCGCTCAGTCCGTCTTGTTTACTGATCGTCTGGCGGGATAAATCTTCTTTGTCTATAGTGAAAATCGAAAAGTCTGTATTGAATATAATTTTGGTATCACTTTGAGTTACCCATCGCGAATTCTGATAAGGCAAATGATCGGTCCATTCGCCTATAGCCCGAGTGGTCTGCGCATAGCTCTTGACGCATAAAAAAGAACAGATCAATAAGAGAATTCTCATATGATCAACATAACAAAAAAAATAGGCATTTGATTGTCCACACGCCTAATTTCCTATGGTTACATCAATCTTGCAGAGTAAAATGGACACATCACCCATTAACATTATGATAGCTAAATGAATTGTCAATGCAATGTGAATGGACTTTTGTTTTCTTGACTAGGCTGATTAAAGCAGATAGATTGAGAAAAAATTAGTGATTGGCCAATCAACTTTATTCTTTAACCACTAAACAATTGATTTATGAAATCTTTATTTTATTCACTACTCATGATTAGTTGCTGCATTACATTAGCAACAGCGCAAGATGCTCATACTGCTAAGACGACATCCATCCAATTTGAAGAACCCTTGTTTAATTTTGGTGATATCCACGAAGGAGAAAAAATCATGAATGTGTTCAAATTTATAAATACCGGCGAAGAGCCATATGTCATCGCCAACGCAAAAGGCAGTTGTGGATGTACTGTACCGAAATATCCAAAAGGAGCAATCATGCCAGGCGAAACTGGAGAAATTCACGTTCGCTTTGATTCAAAAGGGAAAAAAGGCAATCAATCCAAAAGAGTCACACTTACAGGAAATACAGAAACGCCAAATATTTATTTGACCATTAAAGGCAAAATTGTTGATGATAAAACCAATGAATCAGAAAAAATAAAGCAGACGCCTATCAAGACTCAGTCATTCTTAAAAGATTATGCTATAGCAGCGATGGATATTTTTCCTAATCCTACCAGTGACTATATTCAGGTCAATCTAACCGAAGCTGCAGGTAGTAAAGCCGTCCTCAGTATCTATGATTTTGAAGGTAAATTAATGACTAGTCAATACATTTCAGCAGTAAATAGCGAGCCGATTACCTTATCCATTTCAGACTACCCGACAGGCAGTTATGTTGCATCATTAAAAGTAGATAATCACAACAGATTGGCAAAACAGTTCACAGTCATTCAACCTTAAAACCCAATCGACGATGAGTGCAACCTGATCATTATGGTTTGGTTGCGCTCATATTTTCACCTCTTTGCTCTCATGCATATCATTCGACAATAGAAAGTCGTAGCTTTGATGATGCAAAATCGCGGAATTGCTTTTCTTCTTGTTGCGACACTATCATTTGCCATAATGAATGTAATGGTAAAAGCTTTAAGTGATCTTCATTTCATGCAAGTTGTTTTCTTTAGAGCAGGAGGCACATTCATGTTTTTATTTCCTTACATGGTGATAAAGAAAATTCCTCTCATAGGGAAAAATCCTAAACTTCTTTTCTTGAGAGCCTCTGCAGGATTAATCTCTTTAGCCACATTTTTCTATGCCATTCAAATCTTGCCATTAGGATCGGCGATATCCATCAGGTATGTAGGACCGATATTCGGTGCGATCCTAGCATTTTATTATTTAAAAGAAAAAGTCGTAGCAACTCAGTGGTTGAGTTTTATTGTTGCATTTAGTGGTGTTCTCGTTATCAAAGGGTTTGATTTACGAGTCAGCTATTTGGGTCTTTCTTTGGCGTTAATCTCGGCTTTCTTTTTGGGTTTTGTCTTTGTCCTGATCAGATACTTAGCGACAAGAGAACACTATATGACCATTATCATTTACTTCATGGCATTTTCACTCCTTATCAGTGTATTGTTTTTTCCCCATTGGCGAATGCCCGTCGGAGACGAGTGGTATTTCGTGATTTTTATTGGTGTCTTTGGGTTGATTGGCCAACTTTTCATGACTAAAGCATTTTCGTACGCTGAAGCGACAGTCCTCGCACCATTCAAATACATGGAAATTATTTACGCTTTAATCATGGGCTTCGTCTTCTTTGGCGAATCGTATTCATTACTTTCTTTATTGGGAATGGTATTGATCGTATCTGGAATGATTTGGAATGTGGTGGCGAAAGCGAGAGCTAAGAAAAAAGAGCTTATGCTGTCAGTTGAGAAATAGTCATTAATGTCTCATCTTTATGTAATACGATGGAAAACGGTATCACATTAAAGGAAGGCCTATACAACTTTCAGCAAAAGAATGCCAAGGTTTTCACTAAGAAACAATTATCTATAAAAGGAAAAGAATTTTTGGATTGCCACGATATTGCCCATGTTGTTTTTGGATGCGACACTTCGATATATGGAGAAGGTATTGTGAAAATATGGACGACATTTGGTACCACACTAAGTTTCTGGAAAGTCGTTAAGGGCTACAATGATGCGAGTGCTTTTCAACTGTTCAAACAGTACAGTTTTGGGCATGTCTCGAAAAATATATTCCGATTGATGTCCGCAATCCCTAAAACAATAGCTAGAGCAAGACAGATGTCAAAGCCTTGGCCTTTTACTGACTATGAAGCGTATTTAGATCGACCGATATCTGAGATAAGGGAGGAGTTTAATATTGTCATTCAGTGAGAGTGACTTTTGAAATGAATATAGTGTTGGCCCATCTGTAGTGATTCATTTAAAAAAAAAGGTTGCACCCAGGAATACATTTCTCACAATCCAGTTCTAATTAATATAGCGTCAATAATATTTATACGACTCACTTTGTAAGTGAATAAAGACTAGTAGGTCTCCACCAATGTCCCTACCTGCTCTCCTTTGACGATCAAGGACATATTATTGATGTCATCCGTTATGTCAAAGACAACAATCGGTAAATCATTTTCTTGGCAGATGGTGAAAGCCGTCATATCCATCACACCAAGTCCCATGCTGATGACTTTGGCGAATGAAATACGAGAATAGCGTTCGGCATCAGGAAATTTTTCTGGATCGGCAGAATAGATTCCATCAACTCTGGTGCCCTTAAGGATGACATCAGCACTAATCTCGTTGGCTCTAAGAGCAGCAGCAGAATCTGTAGTAAAATAAGGGCTTCCTGTTCCAGAAGAGAAAATAACCACTCTTCCTTTTTCTAAATGCCTGATTGCTCGTCGTCTGATGTATGGCTCGGCTACCTGTCTGATCTCGATGGCAGATACAAGACGTGTATAGACGCCTTTTGCTTCCAACGAACTCTGTAGGGCCATACCATTGATGCATGTGGCTAACATCCCCATGTAATCTCCTTGGACTCTTTCTATGCCGCTTTCTGCAGCTTGCAGGCCTCTGAAGATGTTACCACCGCCTATGACTATGGCTACTTCGACTCCGAGATCAACAATTTCCTTGATTTGCTTGGCGTAGTGGACGAGCATTGCAGGATCAATACCAAACTCATGCTTCCCCATAAGGGATTCACCGCTTAGTTTTAGAAGTATTCGTTTGTATTTCAATGCCATATAAATTATTTAGATATAATTTCAAATGTGTTTATGTGGCAGTCTGTCTTATTTCTGCTCAAATGTAAACAAATCAACGGTCGACGTCAATAGTAAACAAAAAAAAAGCGGTTAAAAAATAACCACTTCCTTATTTTCTGTTGATGTACTCAGTTTGACATGTTTACATACAGGATGAATACCGTTTTTACACATTGGTAGATCATACTCAAATCCGTTGGGTATAAAAATCACCTTGCTTTCTGCAATAGCGTCGATTTAATTCAACTATATCAATTACAAGATTCAATCAACGCATGAAAGAATGCCCCTAATTCTACTTCAAATTCTTCTGTCAGATCGATAAAATCCCCGGCTTTGTATTCAATATTAGACCCTGATTTGATAATATTATTTGATTGGATAAATATCATTGCAGATATTGAGTTTGATTCATCTTCATTATTTGTATACGTAATGGAAGTCAGACAGTCTTGATCTACTACTGTACAAGCTGCTGTGTTGACGATAAGTCTTGGGTGTTTATTACTATCCCCAAATTCAGATGATGCAAAGGCCATGTCATTACCACCAGGCGAATGTACGAGTATAAGACTAAATTGTCCCGTGTTCGTCAAGCCATTTAAATCTGTCGTGTATTCTTGACTGTCACTAAAATTGCCCGACATCGATCCTACCAATACATCTTGCCCAGGTGCATTAGCTATTGTCAAAGAAGATTCGGACCAAGCGACATTGTTACTTGCATATATTTGTACGGTTCCGTTTCCAGAGTCAGACTCTTGTGTCAGTTGCAACTGTATATTTTCTATAGGACTTGTTATCGAACTTAGGTCAAATTTCAAATAGGATGTACGATTACCATTCTCTACTCTAAGAATTGTATTATTGAACACAGAATTGCCTTGTAGATACGCATCTTCTAAAGCTACTATCTCTGTTTCCGTATTAGGAACTTCTCCTTCACAAGCGCAACTAGAGACATACACATCATTTTCTGTACATGGGTCACCGTCATCACAAGGGCTACCAATCAGACCATTATCAAATTCTGGACAAGTATCTTCCGCGTCACAGATCCCGTCATTGTCGCTATCTATCAGCTGACCAACGCAAATACATGAAGCATCAGTCACATCATTAATGGTACAATCATTTCCGTCATCACAAGCAAGACCAGCACCAGTACAACAATTATCCCACGATACTTCTGTGATACTGATCCAATCATTTTCAGAATTTCCCAGACCTATGATGCGTATTTTGGTTGCTGAGATTGCAGGGAAGTCAAATCGTTCTAAAGCCAAGGTATTGCCGCTGGAAACGACTCCATCCAATACTTGTATCCACTGTCCATTTGTATTCTGGATATCTACATCGAAGGTTGCTGTTCGTTCATTACCCCTATGAAAAGCAACGTTAAGGCAACTTAATGTTGTCGTTGATGGAAGGCAGTACTGGATTTTTTCTCCGATACCAAAAGCAGACCATCGTGTCGAAAAGTCATCATCCAAGGTATTTTCTGCAACGTTAAGTTCTTGTGCGGAAGATGAAATTGCTGGGAGACATTCACAAAAGTCAGGCACTCCGTTTTGATTTGAATCCAAATTATCATCTTCGCCCGGACACTGGTCTTGTAAGTCACATATGCCATCATTATCATCATCATCTAAAAGTGTGCCTGCGCAATTACAACCACCTACGATGACATCATTCACTGTACAGACATTGCCATCATCGCAAGGGTCTCCAACAATATCGCAGCTGCATGCTACAGGATAAAAAGTGCCACAAGTAGGTGCTGGCCAATTCGTCTGGTCTGGATCACCATAACCCGTGTAGGTATAGACAACGTTAGGCGTTGCAAATTCAACTCTATTTTCTCGATAATCAAATGTTGTGTTATTAAAAATTATATTTCTAGGACCTGGTATATCATGACCAAACTGTGCCCCTCCTGTTGCAAAGACGCCCCAAGTATGCCAAGACGGCCTAAGAATTGTATTTTGCTCGACCAAATTACGTCCATCATCTCCGTTGTGGTAATTGACATCTCCTTCTATGCGATTTCTAAAGATAACGTTATACTCAGCACCGCCTTGGATAGTAAAATGGCGAATCTTTCTGACGGTCGATCCAGTAACTAAGTTATAGTCTCCTCTAATATCAAAATAACCTTCACCACCACCACCTTTATTGTAACAGTTATCAACCAATGAATTACGAAAAGTATTGTGATTGCCAAACATTTCAATAGGATCTGAACCACTATTAATCGCTTCAATATTGTCTACCCAGTTATGACTCCCTGAAAATCGGACCAGTGTATTACTATAACCAGGCTTGTCATTTTGAAAACAAGGACTACAGAATCCACCATCCTCAAATCCAGAACGGTGTTCGACTGGCGGATCAGGGAAAGCTTCGTACACTAATCTTAAATCCTCAAGACCAGCATCATTGACACCATTACCGAATATAATTGTTGAACCTCCTTTTATATCTACACTTAGTTTTACACCGCTCTTGCTTTGCCCACGAAGTACAACATTATCTCTCATGTTGATAGCATTGGTGACAGAATACACTCCGTTGGTTAACAATACAACTCCGGCACCTCCATTATCAATGGCGCTCTGTATATTGTCTCCAGGAGAAAGTGTGGCTTTTATGTTTGTAATGTTAGGAATACCTCCATTCCTGCCCGCAGTCACGAATTCCATTATTTCTGGATACTCAGGATCGTAGCATGACGAATTTTCAGAGCAATCGCTTCCTCCAATGTCTACAGGGTCTGCGTCAATTTGACTGTGGACTGTGCCAATAAAAAAAGAAAAAAACAGTAGGAAGATTATGTATGTGACTTTCATTTCGAAAGGTTTGGTGTTAAATTAATGGTGTTTTTTGAGTATTAACTTCGTTTACTCAGCTGCCTATTTTACGCTAATCGCAGCTGCCAATGTGAGCCAAAAATATGGCATCTTGTCTTACTTCGAATCCTTGTGTTAATAAAATTGATTGTCCGGCTTCATACTCTACATCTGATCCAACTGGAATGACATTATTTGATTCGATATATTCAATCGCAAAAATTGAATTCGCATTTATCTCATTGTCATCATTAACAACAAACTGCAAGCAATTATCTTGACTGTCACATCCCTGAGAACTGACGATCAGTTTAGGATGCTTACTGCTTGTAGTAAATTCTGTAGAGGCAAAAGCAACATCATTACCACCAGGACTCTGCACTAGTATCAGACTAAATTGGCCGGTGTTTGTTATGCTTGTAAGGTCAATTGTATATGACTGTCCGATCGAAAAGGTACCAGTAAATGTACCGACTAACTGATCTTGGCTTGGAGCATTTGAAGAATTGAGCGTTGACTCAGACCAATTGACATTATTGCTAGCATATACCTGAATCGTTCCATTGCCTGCATCTGACTCTGTTGATAATTGAAGGCTCATACTTTCAATTGGGTTGCTAATACTACTGACGTCAAATTTCATGTATGATACACGATTTCCATTTTCTATTCTCAAAATTTCATTATTAAATAATGCTCCATTTTGCAGATAGGCATCTTCTAATGCGACAATTTCAGATTCTGTCTCATTCACTCCTACGCAATTACAATTGGAATCAAAGACATCATTGATGGTGCATGAATCGCCATCATCGCAAACTGAACCCACAGAACAGTTTTGATTGTCGTCACAGTCCGATTCAGTCAAGCTTAAGTTGGTTGGATTACTCACTGAAGGTAAATACATGACCATACGATCAATGACATGATCGTGAGATCGACCAGAAATTTGCATGGTATACGTTCCTGGATTATCAAAGCTTACAAAAATATTGTGGCCATTATTGTCACTTGTGAGTGTCGCCCATGTCCATGTTGTTGAAGAAGATAAATATACTTTCAACCATCCATCTGACCCAGCACCAGCAGGATTGGGTGATTGCCCAGATCCAGTTGGATATAATATGCTTCCGTTCATTTCAGCAAAAAAAGCATCTGCATCGGGAAATCTCAACCAAGAATCATTATGCTCAGTGGTGTTTGAGCCTTGTCCTATGCGATTTCTCCATTGAAATCGGTACGTACCAGGAGTCGTAATATCTATTTCTGCTTCAATCAACCCATTGCCTGGTGTCGAAAAATTATCAGCCCCTTTCCACACAAGATGTCCACCGCCCGTATAACCACTGAATGTAGTCAGTGCTTGCCAGTTTGTTCCTGTAATGTCAATATTTTCAGCCTCGATAACCACTAGGCCATTTGATTCTACAAAATTTGGACATGGGTCAGGATCAACTTGTTCACAGCCATCAGGAATTCCATTTCCATTGGTATCAAGGGCATCATCAAAACCAGGGCATTCATCGTCAATGTCGCAGACGCCATCATTGTCAGTATCCAGTAAGGTTCCCCCAACACATTGGCAATTCGTATCGTAAGTCTCTCCTTCTGTACAGTCATTTCCATCGTCACAGGCGCTACCAGGTGTACAGGTCGGATTGCAGTCATTATCTACATTGACCACTAACACAGGGTGCTTACTTGAATCTGAAAATTCGGTAGATGCAAATGCCACATCATTACCACCGGGGCTTTGTACCAATATCAAACTAAACGGATTATTGGTATTGATCCCGGCCAATTGTGCCGTATATGATTGCCCAATAGCATAATTACCTGTCAATGTTCCTACCAGTATGTCCTGTGAAGGTGCATTTGAAGAAGTTAGATTGGATTCAGACCAATTCGTATTGTTGCTGGCAAAAATTTGAATCGTCCCATTACCTGAATCTGATTCAGTAAACAATTCTAATTCGATATTTAGAATTGGATCATTGATTCCAGATAAATCGAATTTTAGGTAACTAACTCTGTTGCCATTTTCAATGCGCAGTATATCTATATTTATAGCTGAACCACCTTGCAGATAAGCGTCTTCAAGTGCAATGACATTTAATAAATCTCCAGACTCTCCTGCACAGTTGCAGTTAGAATCGTATAAGTCATTTGTGGTACAGCTATCTCCATCATCGCAAGGTGTACCTGCAAGATTATTGTTGCACGAATCACAACCATCAGGGATGTTATCAGAATCGCTATCATTGCTATCATCAAAACCTGGACACTGGTCTTCTGCATCACAAACACCATCATTATCATTATCTGGAAGGGAGGCCCCTAGGCAATTGCAATTATCATCAAATTGATCATTGACGGTGCAATCGTCTCCATCGTTACAAGCAGTTCCTTCTGGCTGGCAAGCCTGTGTGATTAGTGCAGTCCAATCGTTACCATCTGGTGCGGTCAGCTGATTGGAGATCGACACAGGTGAAGAGAGGTTGCCACCAGTTCGCGGATTATACCATTGTACCTGCCAGCCTCCTGTTGGAAGATTTATGCTTGTGCTTCCCCCATTTGGACGATATACAGCATAGACTTCATTGGGCTTAACAAATGCAAAATCATCGCTACTTCCTGTAAGATTATCCATTTCGACCATTTCATGAAATGGTAAATAATTATAGAAGAATTCCAGGGCATGATTTGCGTGTGTATATTTGATGTCTCTTGTTCTGTGATCTTGACAATTGAGGTCTGTACAACTTGTCTGATAGCCATAGTAAAATTCGACACCACAAGAGCCAGCCATAAGTGCATTCCACACGACTTTATGTCTGGTATCTTTAATCGCGTCTGGATCATTATCAATACCGATGCTAGCTGTTCCAGGCTCATCATATCCAACAACCCACTTTTTACCAGCTATTAAACTATTATCAATAATATCTAAAAGATCATTTCTGTTTCTTGAAAGATTGTTAATGTCTCCTGTTTGTACGGAGGCTCCATCCACAGAACTTGACGGACCATAATGGGCATCATATCGATCTTTTTGGTCAGGAAAGGTGTGAAAGACCAATAAGTGATCATAGGGATCTATTGCTCTTATGTAATCAGCAGTTTGTTGTATGACCGATGTAGATAGAGTGATTTCTTCACTTAAATTCCAATTAAGAGCTAGGTGATGACCAAATCTAGCGATCAGTTCTCTGTAATAAAGCTTTCGTTCATTGCCAAACGAATTACCATCCATGATGTTATCGTTTTCCGTCTCCATAGTCTTAAAGTGCATAAACATTCCTCGTCTGTCAGCATATTCAAATATATTTTCCCATTGGGCCAGTCTGGAGATATCCATCCTGTCATGATGCACACCATCATTCCATTGTTGGCCATCACCGAATCCATTATACGTAGATACTGGAACTCTTAGCAAATGTGGGAATACATTTTCATCATCACCATGAAGGCTAAATGTCAGGAAGGAAAATACATTCATACCCTTATTACTTAGGTAGTTGATTGCGCCTAGCAATTCGGTCCCACTTCCATTTTTCCAAGTGTATGATTGAGCATCAGCTGCATTGTAATCTTGTTGATGAGGCTGCCAAGATTTTCTACGGTTTCCTCTGTTAGGTACACTGTCAAAATCATCATAGGCTAGTTTGTTCTCTGGGGCGTCAGCACCTGCTTTTATAAAAAAATCACCTGTTTCCTGATGCTGAAGATAGTGCTCTCCGACATAAACTAATCTTCCTTTCCCCCTATGGTCCCTGCCCGTTTTATCTGTAGGAGCTATAGAAAAACTTCCTGTTGCACCGTCCATAAATCCAGCAGCATTACCTGCGCCAGAAGATAAATCCAGGGCTACATTACTACCACTTCTAAAAGATGCAGTATATGTCCAAGTACCAGTCCTATCAGGTGCAAAATGTACTTGCCACTTGTTTCCAGAAGCGGCACTAGATTCGTCAGCGTTTCCATCTGCGGCATAAAAACCAGGAACATTGTAGCTGGTATTACCGTTTGTGAATGTGACCTGCAATCTATAATCTGTGAATGGATTTGGATTTGCTGTTTCAGATGTTGAAGGTCCATCAAACTCAATGGTTACTTTGTGCCATTTTTTTAATTCACCAGAGACAGTGCCTTGGTTTTGTCCCAAAACGAACGTAGAGGTCAAAAGAATAAAAAGAATTACTGGGGATAGTAAAAAGTTTTTCATCAGGTGTGCAAATTTATTATGACTATATAGCCAATTTAAACTTAAGCAAAATTATGGAAAATTTAATAGCAGACCTTCAAACTTTTATTGAATAAATTTTGCGTTGGTCTATCGTTGATCGTAGTCTAGTTTTAGTCTAGTTTCTTGAAGGCAACTATTTTGAAGGTCCTTAAATTCCTTTCTTGATATAAAAAAGCGTCTCCAATTTTCACTAGAGACGCTTTCTTACGTTATTTTATTTGTTTAGAGTTAGAGTAGATTATCCTACTGCTACTCTTTTAAACTCTATGACTGATGCACCTTCGCTGAATTCAGCAATAGCTGCTTCTACACTCTTGCTATCGTCTAGTGCATAATTCTGATTCAACAAACAATGTTCCTTATCTAGGAGAGTATTATCTGCGACGAATCTCTCTAATTTTCCAGGAAGAATTTTATCCCAAATCTGCTCAGGCTTGCCTTCTGCTTTCAGTTCTTCTCTGATGCTGTCTGCAGCTGCATTCATCACGTCATCCGTAAGTTGAACTTGACTCACAAACTTTGGTACATTAAGTAAATGCTTACCTAGACGCTCGCGCTCTTCATTTTCAATTTTTATTTGATTCTGGTAAGCTTCCGTTTCCTTAGCTATGTAATCAGCTTCGAATTGAGTATAGTGAAGAATAGAAGGACTCATTGCAGCAATGTGCATAGCCATTCCTTTGAAGAACTGATCCGCACCTTCTTTTCCACCATCTTTATAAGATACCAAAACACCAATTTTAGAACCTGCATGTATGTATGAGGCTATGTTTTCACCTTCTAAGACTTCATAGTTAGCTGCTTCAATCTTCTCTCCTATTTTTCCTGTATAGTCTATCAATTTATCGGCAACGGTAGCATCTTCGAGTGGAAGAGTCAAAAGTGCTTCTTTATTTGCTGGAAGATTCTCCAAAGCCACATTCGCTATACTTTTAACGAATTGTTGGAAGTCTTCATTCTTAGCTACGAAATCTGTTTCGCAACTCACACTCACTACTATTCCTTTAGAATTATCATCATTGGTAACCGCTACGACTACACCTTCATTCGCTTCTCTGTCTGCTCTTTTAGCAGCCACTTTCTGACCTTTCTTTCTAAGATAATCAATTGCGCCTTCCAAATCTCCACCAGATTCTGTAAGGGCTTTTTTGCAATCCATCATCCCGGCTCCAGTCATGTCCCTCAACTTCTTGACGTCTTGTGCTGAAATACTCATTTGTTACAATTTTAGCTTTTAAAAAATAATGTTAATTAACTAGCTGGTGCTGTTTCCTCTTTCATCTTCTTTCTCTCAGCCAAACCTTCTTTGATTGCATTTGCTACATATTCTGTAACTACTTTAATAGATTTAGATGCATCGTCGTTTGCTGGTATTGGAAAGTCAACTTGGTTAGGATCAGAATTTGTATCCACCATCGCGAAAGTCTTAATGTTCAGCTTGGTAGCTTCTTTTATCGCAATGTGCTCATGCACTGTATCAACAATAAATATTGCTGCAGGAAGACGGTTCAATTTTGAAATACCGCTAAGCACTTTTTCTAGTTTTGCTTTCTCTCTTGAAAGAGTCAATTTTTCTTTTTTAGTCAAAGAAGTTGCTTGACCACCTGCCAACATCTTTTCAATATTCTGCATTTTCTTTACAGATCTTCTGATGGTAGCAAAGTTTGTCATCATGCCTCCCAACCATCTGTCAGTCACATATGGCATGTTGATCTCTTCAGCGGCAGATCTTACGATATCTCTCGCTTGTTTTTTTGTCGCAACAAACATGATTTTTCTTCCTGACTTAGCTATTTGTTTCATAGCTGATGCAGCTTTTTCCATGCATTCCATCGTACGATTTAAATCGATGATGTGAATTCCTTTTCTTTCCATGAAAATGTAAGGCTTCATCTTTGGATTCCACTTTTTCTTCATGTGGCCAAAGTGAGCACCTGCATCTAACAATTCTTTATATTCTGGCTTATTCATTTTTTACAATTAAAAAGGATATAAAATAATAGTGCATTAACGCTTTGAAAACTGGAAGCTCTTTCTTGCTTTAGGCTTACCGTATTTCTTACGTTCAACAACTCTGGCATCCCTCATTAAGTACTTTTTCGCCTTTAGAGGTTTTCTGAAATCTTCGTTCAACTGAACCAAGGCTCTGGAGATAGCCATTCTGATTGCTTCAGCTTGACCTTTGAATCCACCACCTTTGACATTTGCTTTGATGTCGTATTGACCTTCTGTTTCTACAGTCGTGAAAGGATCAGTAATGGATAACTGCATATTTGGTATAGGAAAATATTCCTTGTAATCTTTGCCGTTAACCGTAATCACACCAGTACCAGCCTTCATATATATTCTAGCTACAGATGCTTTACGTCGACCGATTGTATTAATCATGTCCATAATTAGGATATTTTAAGTTCTTCAGGTTTTTGAGCACTATGTGGGTGTTCGTCGCCTGCATAAACAAATAACTTCTTAAACATCGCTCTACCTAATTTATTCTTAGGGAGCATTCCTCTGACTGCATTCTCCACAATGAAAAATGGTTTTTTCTCCATCGCTTCTCTGGCAGTTCTCTTTTTCTGACCTCCTGGATAACCTGAATAACGTAGATATACTTTGTCATCCATTTTGTTTCCAGTAAACCTGACCTTATCTGCGTTGATCACAATGATGTAATCACCAGTATCCACGTGTGGTGTATATTGAGGCTTGTGTTTACCTCTCAACATAGAGGCAATCGTTGAACACATACGTCCAACGATTTGACCTTCAGCATCAATGATGTGCCATTTTCGGTCTACTTCGTGCTTTTTAGCACTTTGAGTTTTATAACTTAATGTGTTCACAATATTTTAGTTTAGACTGAAATAATGATCTAAATTTTCAAAAGGACTGCAAATGTAGGCTACTTTCACACTTATCCAAAGCTTTTGTGAGATTATTTTACACTTGGATCGACATAACTCATTGATAATCAGTAAAAATTTCGCATTGCGGTAAGAGGAGCGGAGTCCTTTGCCTTAGTTACCGAATGAAAAGACGGCAAGAGGTACGGTGACCTTTGCCCTCAGGTATCAAATGAAAAAGACGGCAAGAGGTACGGAGACCTTTGCCTCAGGTACCAAGTGAAAAGACGGCAAGAGGTACGGAGACCTTTGCCTCAGGTATCCTCCAAATGAAAGCGGCAATAGGTACGGTGACCTTTGCCTCAGGTATCCTCCAAATGAAAGACGGCAAGAGGTACGGAGTCCTTTGCCTCAGTTGTCCTCCTAAACTAGACTTTATTTAGTTATGGAGACTAATGCGCACAAATATTCATTTTTTAGATGATTACTGAATCGAAGGTCTCCGTACCTCTCGATTTATTTCTACAAGAGGAGCGGAGTCGGATCGGAGTCCTTTGTCACAGTCATCAAATAAAAAGACGTCATTTTTTGGAGGATTACTGAATCGAAGGTCTCCGTACCTCTCGATGTCATACAACTAGCCCCTTCTCACCAAATACACTCCACCAATAATCAATAAAAGTCCAATAAAATGAAAAACGACTAACGATTCACCATCTATCACTCCCCAAAACAACACAACTACAGGAATCAAATAAGTCACAGATGACGCGAATAAAGGCGTTGTCCGCTGGATCAGTTGAAAATATAGTATGAGTGACACGACTGTACTCATGATTGATAAAATCGAGACGTACATCAAGGACAATTGAGCCGCTGGTTCGTTGATGACTTTAGAAGGAATGCCTATGTATATAGCAATGAAGAAAAATGGAACACCGATAAATAAAAAGGATACTGCTCCAAGTACGATTGGCTCTTCATCTTGAAATAGGTGTTTAATAAAATTAGCATTCAATGCATAGCACATGGTGGCTATCACTACGAATAGTCCATAGTATGGGTTCGAACCAATATTCAATTCACTTCCGTATATGATAATAATAATGGCTCCTATCAATCCAAAACTCACACCCAATATTTGATAGACATTTGACTTTACTTTGAAAAAAAGTAGTCCAAAGATGACAGTAAACATTGGCGTCAGACTATTGAGTAAACCACTGGCAATACTACTGATCTCTGTTTGCGCAATAGCATATAAAAACGCAGGTATGGCACTCCCAGTCAGGCCAATAAGCGTATACTCCTTCCATCTACTCCAAGTGATTTTTTTGGCAAAATAAAAGACAAAGGGTAAAAAGCTTAGAAAAGCTACAACTGAACGCATCAATCCCATTTCAAAGAAATTGAATCCGACAAGGCTCTTCTTTATTAATATGAAGGAGCTTCCCCACACTAAGCTCAAGAACAATAAGATGAACCAATCTTTAAGTTCTACTTGTGTCTTTTCCATGAATGGCCACAAAATGGTTTAAGAGATTAAGAATAGAGGTTGTGATCCGGATCTAACCACCGAATAAAGAAAACAGAATCAATTACAAATCCGTGAATTCTACCGTACTCATTTGCACTTAATTCAAATTGATATGGAGTACTAACGATTTGTTCTTCTCCAGGAATGTTGAAGGAGTTTTCGGTAGTTTGATCCCAATCTATTGGATGCGATCTTAAAGCTTTGCTTCTATTGGAATAAAATTGCTGGATTTTTAATCGCGATAATTCTTTTAGTCTATTTATCAAAACAACAAAGTAATCCTGGCCTCTAGTATATGGATCAAATTTACCTTCAACAATATCGAAATATTTAAATGAAAAACTTAATAGCGAATTGTATTCAACCTGAATTGATTCTTTCGCTTTGCTTATTTCAGATTGTGATTGATGTTTTGGCTTTTTGAAGTTTTTAGCCACGTACAATATATTGTTGGTAATAATTAATCATAGATTCCTCTGATATAGTATTTTCTGAAGGTTCATCAGGAGCCAAATCTCCACGGGCTAGAATCCAAGGGTCTTCTGAATGAGTTAACTTTTCTAATTGAAAAGCCGTTAAACCAAAATATTCATCAACTACATCGTTTAAGATGTCACATTGCTCAGGTTCAACAATATTTGAGCAGAAATTATCAATATAATCTTGATTTAAATCTTCTTTTATTATTGGTTTCCAACCGAATTCTCTGTAATTCATATAAGAGTCAGGCAAAACAGGGCCGTGAACCCAAGCCTGAAATTCATCATTAACCAATCGCTCTTCAAAAAATGCCAAATGCCATGCTTGAGCATAAAACAATAATTTTTGCAACTTTAGATTAGAAATAAGACTCCCAGTCTCATTAGAAATGCTGATAAAATATTTAGCTAACTTAGAATGTGTCGTTGTTTTACTCATAAATTTAACATTAAAGATAACGAATTAATGGCTACAAAGTTCCAAAATGCGACCTAAAGCAAGCTGTATTAAAGTAAAATTTGTATCACTAATTTCTAATTAAGAAGTAAATTTATTGGAAGCAAATACATCATATGAGCCAGTTTAGTTTAACGTATGATATTGACTTAGCTAAGTCGAAAGTTTGGGAAAAACTATTCGATCAAGTAGATCAATGGTGGTCCAAGGACTTTTACACCAACCCTAAAACGGCATCTTTCATCATAGAATCTACAGTTGGTGGCAAGATGTATGAAGACTTTGGCAATGGCGAAGGGCTCATTTGGGGAGATGTGATCGGTGTTGACAGACCCAATTCTTTACTGATTAGAGGTATGTTGAGTGGTGAATTCGGGGGACCAACCTTTAGTTTTGAAAAGTTCTTATTGACAGAAGAAAACGAGCAAACAACCCTAACTTATAGCGTAGAATTCATTAATGAGGTGAGTGAAAAGACAATAAAATCACTAGCAGATGGCTGGGAAACAATCTTTAAAGATCACTTCTTACCATTTTGTAAGGCATAAGGGCTTTCATTAACCAAAGAAAAAAGCTATATTTGCGCCTCTTAAAAATTTAGGTCATGAAGCAAGGAGTTCATCCAGAAAATTACAGAATAGTTGTCTTCAAAGATTTCTCATGCGATGAGGCATTTTTGTGCAGATCATGTGCACCGTCTAAGGAAACAATCACCTGGGAAGATGGCAATGAATATCCTTTAGTCAAACTAGAGATTTCCAATAAATCTCATCCTTTCTTTACTGGTAAAATGAAATTTGTTGATACAGCAGGACGTATCGATAAGTTCAACAAGAAATTCGCAAAATTTGCGAAGAAGAATCCAGTTGCATCTGAAGAAGAGGGAAACGAGACCGAAGCACCAGCTGAAGATAAAGCTGAAGCTTAATTTCACTCACTAATTCGATTTCGTGGGATCATCAGGCATAATATTTTTTGATGATCAAGATTGGCATCACCTGTTGCCTCTAACGTATACTCGCCCAATGGCCAATTGTCGCATAGGTATTCTCACCATTCGTGAGAAATGGGAGCACATATTGCAACTGAAGTCCTCCTATATCACCCAAGACTACTTAAAAGCGTCTTTTCCATTAGAAGTTAATGAAGAAAACATATTCATTAAAGGCAATTTACTACCCGACCCTCCATTAGTAGATGCCGTCATGAATCTAAACATCGGTCAGGGCCTTTACCAAAACAACATACTCCTAGCTGCTAAGACAGATCGACAAACAACCAAGTCTTTCAGTCGAGTTAATGATTCGTCAAGAGTGGACTACTCGGATCCCATTCAAGTTATCGAATATCCAGAAGAGCTTTTCTTGAAGAATAAAGAGGAACTGCAGAAGGATTTTGACTTAATTACGAGAGACAGAGAATCTCAAAAAATTGATTCTTCAAATAGGATTTCATCCCCAGAAAATATTTTTGTTGAAGAAGGTGCCAGCATTGAACACAGCATTTTAAATGCTAATGATGGACCTATCTATATCGGTAAAGGCTCTAAAATATTAGATGGCTGCATGCTAAGAGGAGGAGTTGCTTTATGTGACAAAGCAGTCTTAAAAATGGGCGCTAAAATTTATGGCCCAACGACCATTGGCCCTTCTTGTAAAGTCGGCGGAGAAAATAAAAATGTAGTCATATTTGGTCATTCCAATAAATCACATGATGGCTATTTGGGTAATGCTGTTGTCGGCCAATGGTGTAATCTTGGTGCTGACACAAATGCATCGAATTTAAAGAACGACTATAGCGAGGTAAAGCTTTGGAATTATGGCTCCGAATCATTTCGCAAAACAGGAACACAATTTTGCGGCTTGATTATGGCTGACCATAGCAAATCTGGCATCAATACAATGTTTAATACCGGAACTGTTGTTGGCGTAAGTTGTAACATATTTGGTCCAGGTTATCAAAAAAACTTTATACCATCATTTTCTTACGGCGGTCCACGTGATTATAGCACTTACCGATTAAAGAAGGCACTTAAAGTAGCAACTCGTGTATTTGAACGAAAGTCTTTGATGTTTACAGAAAATGACAACTCAGTATTTCAGGCTATATTTGACAGGTCTGCAAAGTATCGCAAATGATTCGGATTCCTATTTGGAAAAAATGGTGGAGCTATGTATCTGATGTTCATTTAGAAAGTCATGAATCGTCGATAAATCCATCTCTACATTTATTATTAGCTGAAGGACGACTTCAACTTTGTACAGACAATTCCATTTATTCATTCGAAGATAAATACGACAACTACTTTAAAGCGTTTGAAAAATTAAACGAAAATGGAGATTGGATATATAACGATGTATTGATCCTTGGCTTTGGTCTTGGTAGTATTCCTAAAATGCTGGAAACCAATTTTAAATTAAACCTAAATTATACGGCAGTTGAAATTGATGATGTGATTATAGACATGGTGAGTGATTATGTTCTTCCCCATTTAAAATCCTCTATTCAAATGATAAACGCAGATGCATTGAGTTTCATGGAATTAAATAAAGAGAACTATGACATGATTTGTATAGATTTATTTTTGGATGATATTATCCCAGATCAGTTTAAAGCCAAGTCATTTTTGCAGTCAGCTAAATCTGCCTTATCCGATGAAGGAATAGTCTTATACAACATGTTAGGTGATTACGAGAAGGATCAAAAGGCTGCCAAACTTTTTTTCAAAGAACATTTTAGAAACGTATTTCCTAATGCTTCGATGATGCATACTGGGACAAATTTTATTTTGGCTAGTTCAGAGGTCTTTCCCAATTATCAATGATCAATTATTCCAAATTTATAAATCGTCTGACTCTGATATTCCTCCCCAGGATTTAATCTCGTAGAAGGAAAGTTAGGCTGATTAGGTGAATCCGGATAATGTTGTGTTTCCAAACAAAATGCACTTCTCTTATTGTACGGTTTTCCAGACTTACCTATTAATGAGCCGTCTAAAAAATTTCCTGTATATAATTGGACACCTGGCTCAGTGGTATGGACTTCAAGTACTCGACCGGTCGTCCTTTCTGATACAAGAGCGACACGTTTTAGTGATGATGATTTGTCTGATAATACAAAATTATGATCATAGCCTCCTCCAAACATTACTTGTTGATTACTTAGATCATCTATTCGGTCTCCAATCAATTGTGGTTTGCGAAAATCAAATGGACTTTGCTTTAACTCCATAAATTCGCCCGTTGGAATTAGTGATTCGTTAACAGGAGTTATTCTATTTGCAAATAAGCTTAACTCATGATCAAGTATGTCTCCCTCACCTTCCCCTTTTAAATTGAAATAACTGTGGTTAGTGAGATTAATGACTGTGGGTTTATCCGTACTTGCTTTGTAGTCTATGACCAGTTCGTTATCATCAGTCAACGAATACAAGACAGTAACTGATAAATTGCCTGGGAATCCCTCTTCCATGTGGGAGCTGGTATAGCTCATGGATACTCCTTTTTGATTGTCTAATATTTTACCTTTCCAAATTTGTTTGTCAAAGCCTTTGATGCCGCCATGAAGTGAATTGCCATCATTATTAGCTGCCAATTGATATTCAGTTCCATCTATGGAAAATGATGCATTGCCAATTCGATTTCCATAACGCCCAATTATCGCACCGAAATATGGATGTTCCCCTAAATATCCGTCTAAAGAACTAAAACCATTGACGATGTCTTTATCGATGCCTTGTTGATCTGGTGTAATTATTTTAGTAATGATCGCTCCATATTCTATAATATGGACCTCCACGCCATTTTTGTTTTTCAGAACAAACTCATGAATGTTATTTCCGTCAATTTTTCCATAAATGGAACTACTGATTGATGTATTATTCATAAAGATGAAGTGGTAAGTGCAAATGAATACGATTCCATAAAGAGTGATTCTCATAGTATAAATCAATATTAATCAAAATACAACATTTTCAAATTTTATTGTATCATTATATTCTATGCAAGGATTTAGTAATTTAGACATCATCATCTTCGCAGCTTATCTGATTGCGATGCTCTGTATTGGCATATATCTATCGAGGAAGGGGAAGAATGACAGTACTGCTGATTATTTTTTAGCGAGTAAAGCCTTGCCTTGGTGGGCGGTGGGTGGTTCGTTGATAGCTTCCAACATTTCGGCAGAACAATTTATCGGAATGTCAGGCTCTGGATATGTTGTAGGTATGGCCATTGCTTCATATGAGTTGATGGCTGCCTTAACTCTGGTTCTTGTCGCTAAGTTCTTCTTACCTGTCTTTATTAAACATAACATCTACACGATGCCTCAGTTTCTAGAACTGAGATATGACAGAAGGGTCAGACTCTGTTTGGGTGTCTTTTGGCTGTTGCTTTTTGTCTTTGTCAACATTACTTCGGTACTGTATCTTGGTGGTTTGGCAGTTCAAAATATAACGGGCATATCGCTTGTCTGGGCTGTTGTCGGATTGGCCTTGTACGCAGCTAGTTTCTCTATATTTGGAGGATTAAAAGCTGTGGTTTGGACTGATGTGATTCAAGTAGTTGTTTTATTATTTGGCGGTATTCTAGCGGCTGTTTTGGTTTTGCAAGCAGTAGGAGGTGGTGTATTTTCAGGATTGGCAGAATTGTATGAGAAGGCCCCTGAGAAATTTGACATGATATTGGATAAATCAAATCCAGAATACATGAATTTACCAGGCATTAGTGTGCTCGTAGGTGGCATGTGGATTGCCAATACGTATTATTGGGGCACTAATCAATACATCATTCAACGAAGCTTAGCAGCTAAAAGTTTGGGAGAAGCGCAACTCGGAACTATCTTTGCAGCCTTTATCAAATTGTTGTTGCCACTGGTTGTTGTTGTTCCAGGTATTGCTGCATTTGTACTTGGTGCTGATATCATCAAAAACGATGAGGCCTATCCTTGGGTACTTAACAATTATGTATCAACTGGGTTTAAAGGTTTGGCTTTTGCTGCGCTTATCGCGGCTATTGGTTCTTCATTAAGCTCAATTGTCAATAGCGCATCAACCATTTTCACATTAGATGTGTATGCACTTTTAAATAAAGAGAAAAGTGAAAAGCAATTAGTGGGCATTGGAAAAATCACTTCTGCGCTTTGCCTTATTGTCGGTGTGATCGTTGCTCCTTTATTAGGAAATTTAGATCAAGCATTTCAATTCATTCAAGAATACACAGGATTTATTAGTCCTGGAGTTGTCGCTATTTTTATACTGGGTATATTTTGGAAAAAAGCAACAGCAAATTCAGCGTTCATTGCCATCCTGTTATCCATTCCATTATCGATGGCAATAAAAGCGTTTCTACCACAAATTCCATTTATGAATAGAATGGGCATTGTCTTTTTACTATCTGTTGCGGTGATGATTGTTGTATCGCTAGTGCAATCAGATTCTAAGGTCCAAGGACTAGACTTGTCAAAAGATTTATTTCGAACATCAGGTTTATTTAATGTATTGACATTGGTTATTATTGGGATATTGGCCGCGTTTTATGCGTTGTTGTGGTAATTAAATGGCTAAACAGCATGTTATAATTTCCAAACTGCTCGCTTGCGTTTAGATTCATTTGCCTTTATCTCTTTTTGGTCAGCTTCTATTTTAATTTTGGAATCTTTAGATAATTCATGACCTAATTCTTTTTCGAAAATCTTTTTGTATTTATTAAAAATGTTTGCTGGTTGTTTTTGACCATTAATTTTTAAATGCTTGCCAGTTAATTCAATTTTATGCTTGCCATTTTCTGGAATAAAACCATCTTTGTTTAATTCTGATAACAAGACATCTGTTGGAGTTGAAGGGCGTACATGCCGCTCAAATAATTTAGAAGGTTCTTTGAATTCAAAATCTAAACCTTCTTTAGGTATATCAAAATGATAGAAGTGATTAGGAAAATCCGAATGCATTTCAAAAATGCCGCTAAATATAGAATCGTTTAAATCCCCTAGACTATCAACCAATTTTAAATGATTGCCTTGAAGATTTTGCAACTTTAATTCGAGATCTTCCCATACAGGCATTTGATCAGCATGGCCATCAAAATTCCATTTAATAGTACCATCCGAATCAATTAGTGAGTCGAGATTATCGAAGTCAAAAAAGTCTCCTGAATGTAATTGTAGTTTCAAATCATTAATGCCTTCGTGTAATTCTTCAATGTGAAATTTTTGATCTATGGATATGTCTTTGAAGGATTCTGTAGCCTTTTCTATGATGTCTTCTACGTCAAGATTTTCATGTTCCAAATGGTCTTCATATTCTGATTCATCTATTTCTTCACCATCAATAGATAATTCAGTAATTTTTCCATCTTTCATTTTTAATATTACCTCTTGGTCATCTGATGAAGTGATGATTGTCATATTTGACTTTTTGCTAGTCGGTATCGTGTCGATATAGATGACATCCCTGTCGTCTGTTTGATTAGATATGACATTAACTTTAACTTCTTGCTGGACTTTCTTATCACAATTACAATCCTGCTTTTGATTGGATGCTGCAAGTTTTGCAATTAATGTATTTTGGGCTTGACAATCTGGTTTTAAAAGAGAGGCTTGTTTTGTTTCTACTTCTGGTGCGATAGCGATACTTCTCGTATCTGTTTTAGGCGAATAAGCAAAACCAAAAAAGAATGTAAACAATAACACTACAGCAATCAGCCTTTCTCGAATTTGACTTCTGGTTTGTGGTTGATTGACTATACGACTGATTCTGTGTAGCAATTGATTATTATTCCGAGCCATCGGTATTGCAAGACTTGGGATTTTTGTGTTCTTCAGTGTTTCTATTTTGACTAATGTTTTTGCATAAATGGCTTTGTCACCAATTGTTTTAACGGCAAGATCATCGCAGCAGTTCTCTCTCTCCAATCTTAAGTTTGCAGAGATCCACCAAACTGCTGGATGATAATAGAACAATGTCTCTAACACTGAAATAAATAAATTATGGATAAAATCATTTCTCTTTATGTGTGCCAATTCATGAGCGAGAATGGCATTTGTTTCTTCTACGCTTAATTGATTTATTAACCCTACAGGAAACAATATGACTGGCTTCAAACAGCCAATAAGTACTGGCGTATTTACTTTAGCGCTTTCAGCGATGCGCACATAACGATTCACGCCGATTTCTCTTTTCAACTTCAATAATTGTGTAAATACTGAATCTGGCAATATGGAAGAAGTATTCCATTTTAAACTATTCGCAAACAAAAAAGACCCACCAAATTTTAAGGAAAAAAGCATGGCACCCATTGCCCACATACTTGCGATTAATGTAAAGTTTCCACTAAACCAAGTGGATACAGATGACAAAACACTTACTTCTTCCTGCGTGATTGCCGCTGCAGTATTTCTAGAGAGTAATACTTGTTGAATCACAACTTCTGTCGTCCCACCATAGGTTAAAAAATAATAGCTAAATGTGCATATGGCACTTATAAAAACAAACAACAATGACGCATAGGTAATTCTGTATCTGATAATCGCTTCGTCATGTTTACACACATGTAAATACCAAGACATGATCAAGGCAATTAAAGATGCTTGCCAAAGGGAATGAAGCACTGTCCATGAAACAGCATAAGACAACTGTTCGCTAAGTATAGAATTTAATAGTTCAATCATGATTTTTTGTTTTCAAGTTCTTGAATAAGTTTCTTGATTTTATCAAGTTCTTCTGGGCTGGTATTGTGATTACCAAGTGCTTGCATGACGAGATCCATAGCAGAACCTCCAAAAACTTTTTCGATAAGTCCTTTGACAAGGTTCTTTTGAGTATCCTCCTCTAGAATATTGGGTTTATAGACATGTGTACGAGTTGATGTATCACGACTCACTAAGTTCTTTTCTGCCATGATTTGCAGATGCTTTAATGTTGTGGTATATCCAACTTCATTTTCCTTTTGGACATTCAGTACATTATTGACTTCTCTTACTGTGGACGGTCCTTCTGACCAAAGGATCTGTAAGATCGTTAATTCTGATTCTGTAGGTCTAGGGTGCTGTTTAGCCATATACGAATGTTTTCGTAGACAAGTATATACGAAATTGTTCGTAGATAAAAATTTTTAACAAACTCTTAAGGAAAAATTATTCGAGGAGGGGAAACATTAAGGTTGTAAGGATTTAAACATTAAGGGATTAAGGAAGGCGTCGTTGTAGGCGTCTCGCCTCAACTTATGGATATTAAAACATTAAGGCCATACGGATTTAAACATTAAGTGCATTAAGGAAAAGAAACATTAAGGGATTAAGGAAGGGTCGTTGTAGGCGTCTCGCCTCAATTTATGGATATCAAAACATTAAGGCCATAAGGATTTAAACATTAAGTGCATTAAGGATTTAAACATTAAGTGCATTAAGGATTTAAACATTAAGGGATTAAGGAAGGGTCGTTGTAGGCGTCTCGCCTCAACTTACGGATATCAAAAACATCAAGGCCACAAGAATTTAAACATTAAGTTAATTAAGAAAAAGAAACATGAAGGCAGTAAGGAAGGGTCGTTGTAGGCGTCTCGCCTCAACTTACGGATATCAAAAACATCAAGGCCACAAGAATTTAAACATTAAGTGCATTAAGAAAAAGAAACATGAAGGCAGTAAGGAAGAGCGTCGCTGTAGGCGTCTCGCCTCAGCCAATGGATCTCTAAACATCAAGGCTGTAAGGTTACAAACAGTATTAAGTGCATTAAAGAAAAGAAACATGAAGGCACAAAGGAAGGAGGAGAAACATTAAGCGGTTTATGGGAAGATTATTAATAAGGCAGTAAGGAAGTGAAATGTTATAGTAAATCACCTTTCAGCCAATGGTTTGGACAGCCCCAAAAACCCAACAAAGTTAGCGCCGACCTACGCTTCATACACCCACCGACCACCTATCATCGTCTGATGTATCGGTATATCAATAATACTAAACGGATCCACTAATGTTGGGTCTTCGCCCAATACAACAAGGTCAGCTAACTTGCCTGCCTCTAAAGAACCTTTACTGTCTTCTTCGTAAGAGGCGTATGCGCCATGCAGCGTACCGATCTTGATGGCTTCTTCTATGGTTACCTTTTGTTTTGGTCCCCAGAGTGTTCCTTTATAATCGGTCCTGGTCACACTTGACTGAATTGCCATCATGGGTTCGAATGGGCCTGGAGGGTAGTCGGAGGTTTGCGTTACTTTAATGTCATTATCTAAGAAGCTTCGTAAGGCGAACATGTTATTTAATCTCTCCTTTCCGTAATGAATCATTTTTTCACCGTGGAAGTAGACATAAGTTGAGAATGGATTTGGTATGGCACCTATAGATTTAATGCGTTGGACTAAGTTGTCGTTAATGACGGTACAATGTTCAAGTCGAAATCTAGGATCATTTCTTCTTTTATGTTTCTGTAATCGTTCAAACACATTGAGTGCAATTTCAATACCAACATCACCATTAGCGTGAATGCCAATTTGCCAATCGTTGGTGTGTGCCTTTAAGGCGTATTCATACAATTCATCCTCTTGCATAACAATGATGCCATAATCATCTGGTCTGCCGATATATGGTTGAGAAAGTCTGGCAGTTCTTTCTGAAATGGAACCATCGCAAGTTAACTTCATACCACCAACACGGACCCAATCGTCACCAAAACCTGTGCGGATACCAGCATCAATCATATCATCGATGGCGTAATAACCAATCATGCAATACACACGGATAGATAATTCATCCGCCATATAAGCATCTTGGTAGGCCTTCAAATAAGTGGGATTGCCGTATGCATCTGTCACCGATGTCACGCCAGTCTTACTCATCATTTCGGAAATCAATTTGGCGGAAGCCTGATTATCTTCTCGTGTAAACGAATTGGGAATCAATCTTTCCATTGGCTTTGTGGCAGTTTCCTGTAATAAGCCAGTTGGTAATCCGGTGGCTGGATCTTTTACAATTTTACCTCCTGGCGGATCAGCTGTTTCCTTACCATATTTCAATAGATCCAATGTTTTGGAATTCACATAGGCTGTATGACCACCGCGATGCTGTATATAAACAGGATGATGTTTTACAACTGCATCTATGTCGTGTCTGTTAATGTATCTGCCTTCCGTTGTTTTTGTATCGTCGTATTTAAATCCAAGTACCCATTCTCCTTTAGGCGTATTATCTGCTTTTTCTTTTAATGCTTGTTGAATAGCTGTGATTGACCTCAAGTCGCAATCTACTTTGCGCAAATGGCCTTGACCAGAAGAAGCAGGGTGAGAATGAGCGTCAATAAATCCAGGTGTAATGGTCTTACCGCCCATGTCTAGTTTTCTGGTAAAGCCAGTGGCCAATTTTAAGATAGTATCATTTTCCCCAACAGCAAGTATGTGCTCGTTTAATAACGCAATTGCTTGCGCTCTTGGCTTGGAAGGATCTACAGTAATGATGTTTGCGTTGTATAGGATTTTATCTGGTGATGCATTGATGAAAGGTACCAAGGCTACTGGACCAATACTTTTTAGGAATTTTCTTCTTGTTTGGCGATTCATGTTAAATGGATGCTTTCTTTAAGTTACCATTATTTTTGAATTTGACTAGCTTTAATCAATCAGCTATTCATTTTCCTCTTAGCATTCCCGCCCGATCTATAAATACTTCTGCCTTCTGCAAATCTGCCTTTTCCATTAAGCTCACGCTGACATAAATAAATAAAGATATTAAGATGCCAATGATCGCCTGTGTAGGCGATGCTACTTCCCAATATATTGGCAAAGGAAGACCTATTGCAGCAAACAAATTGTAAGAAGAAAAAATCAATCCAAAGACCATAGAGTATGTCGCAGCTCTGGAAGTACCCCTAACCCATATGAAGCCTAAAACAAGTGGAACAAAAGCACCTGTAGTTAAGAAGTCGGATGCTATCCAAGATATCGTTAGTACAGATTGTATCTGTAACGCAATGAACAAAGCAACACAGCCAATCATCAAGGTGGTGACTCTACCTATCACAACTAGCCTTTCCTGTGATGCATCTGTATTCATGTATCTCTTATAAATATCCACAGTTAGCGAAAGCGCGCCCGTGTTGATCAAAGAATCCATCGTAGACATAATGGCTGCACTCAAGCCAACGAACAGTGTAGCACTCAATACTGGATGTGTTATATTCCTAATCATGTCTGGCACGATACCTCCACTCGGTACGCTTTCATATATCACAGAAGCAAACATCCCCGTGTAAGTGACCATGAGGTACAATGGGATGAAGGCAAAGAAACTGATCATCATCATCTGCTTTGCATCCATCGGATTCTTTGCTGCTGATATGCGCTGCCAGATGTTGGCTTGTATCATCCATGACGTCCCAAAAGTGATGACATAGGCAAGGTTGTCACTGACTCCACTAAAAAATGACGTGTATCCAGTTTGGTTATTGGCAATGGCATGTTGCTCTACTGCCGTCAAGCCTCCTGATTGGTCATACATCATGAAACACAATAGAATGCCTGTGATTAAGAAAAAAACAAACTGCAACAAGTCGGTCAACACCACCCCTTTAAATCCACCAAAAAGAGAATACAAAAGCACAATGGTCGTCCCTATCACTGCTCCCATTTCATAACTCACATCATAAAACGAATGAAAGAATCTAGCCACCACGATGATCTGTACTGCGGCACCAATCACCATAAAAAGCACAATGAAAATCGTAAGCAAGAATGCAACCGTGCTGTTATATCTCTCTTCCATCAACTGCGGTTGAGAGATCGTCCCAATCTTTCTGATGGCTTTAGAAAACAAATACATCATGGCTGTTGCAATGAGTACCGGTACGCCATACACCCAAAAGGAACTCAGCCCATTTGTGAAGGCGTGATCAACAAGGTCTATAGCAGACCCACCGCCCCACCAAGAAGCAATAAATGTGATCGACAGCAACCATGCCGGCATATTTCTGTCCGCGAGAAAATAAGACTCGCTAGTTGCGTTTTTACGATTTAATAGGCCAAGACCTATAAGCAGTAAGACATATAAGATCATTAAAAGAATCGACAGAGTTGTGCTAGGCATATTCCACAAAATAAAGAAAGACTACAATCAACATAATTATTTCTAACTTAATTATTACCATAGCCAATCATATAGAAGTAAAAAACAGTACTGAAAAATCTTGCTACTCCCTATAAGCTGGACTCACCACTTCCCGCGGGACTCATCACTTCTGCCCTCAGGATGATTCATCACTTCCTGTTTAACAGGACTCATAACTTCCCGCCCTAAGCGGGACTCATAACTTCCCGCCCAAAGCGGGATTTTTAAGCAACCAATCGTACACAGCTTGATGCAATTTCGGTCGTATATTCAACGAATACAATTTTCGCTGACTTCGATATGGATATACGCGATTACTCAATAACACAAACACTAAATCATATTCAGGGTCTGCCCAAACGAATGTGCCTGTAAAGCCAGAATGACCAAAACTACTTGGACTTGCAGACTTTGCGACGTAGGCACTATTTTCATTGTATTCCAATAATGGTTTATCAAATCCTAAGCCTCGCCGATTATCGTTTTCTGGATATTGATAAGCCGTAAATTCTCTCATTGTTTTTTCACCGATGATCTGTTTTCCATTCCAATAACCATAATTAAGATACAGTTGAAATAACTTGCCGACACTTTCCGCATTACCAAATAATCCAGCATTGCAAGAAACACCGTCCAACATGGCTGCAGCTTCATCATGCACATAACCGTGAACTAATGTTTGTCTAAAAACAGTGTCGATTTCTGTAGGTACGATTTCTTCTGCAGGGAAATAATTTCGGGGATTATATCGCAATCGATCTATACCTATGGGCTCATAAATATTGACATACAATTGCTGTTCGAAATCTGCTTGGATGATTGACTCAATGATGTCGGGTTGGCGCAAGAATGATAAGCCTGAATATCGATATACTTGATCTCCCATTTCAGAATGTTTGATCTCTTGTTTCATGCGATTGACATACTTCTTATGCATAAATAAATCATCCGTTATTGCAACAGGGAATCGCTTTGATTGCTTATGCTTGAATGTTTTTCTCTTATATTTTCCATTGTCTTTGATGGTCTTTTCATAAAATACAATGTACGGTTTGAGTCCTGCTTGATGTGCCAAAATTTCTCTAAAGGTGATTGCAGCTTTATTCGATTTCACCCAATCTGGTATGTATGTAGACGCCGGTAGGTCAATGTCAAACTTTCCTTTATCTGCTAATTTCATCAACAATGGAAGTCCAGAAGATACTTTTGTAACAGAAGCTAGATCATATACATGGTGGTTATCTACTTTGTGTTTTTTGTCATACGTGTGATAGCCATAACTCTTGTGATGAAGGATGGATCTGTTATGATATACATAAAGCTGCGCACCAGGGAAAGCCATCGAATCAATACTATTCCAAATGATCGAATCTAATGTCTCACCAAGTTGATGTTGTGCCAAAAAGGGCATTGTCAATAGACCAACATAGAGCATCAAAATAATCCGTTTCATTCTATCAAATGTGTACTCTAATATAACTTAATATGTTTGTGAATAATGGATCATGATTTTGCGAAAACATAAGTCTTTGGTAATCATTCACTCAAGTTTCTTTGGGCATAAATCTTCAATTTCTAAGCTCTTTGAATCAATATTTCTAGTTAGAAGGATTTATGAAAAGGACAGATTCCATCCACCGATCAGATTCTCATTTTGGGACTTTCTTGCATAATGTCTTCTATTTATCTAGATTATTCATGATACAATTGTCCTTAAAACGAATCATAAATTTGCGTTAAGTATCCTACAAAAAACTTGACATCACAACTTATATGGTCGTATTTTGGTTATAGCACTATGAATAAGACAGCGGTTATAGCAGTTTTTATTCTTACTTCCTCCTTGAATCTTCTTTCGCATGACATCCTTGTGAGTCCTACAGAAGTTTCTCTAAAGGAAAATAATACACACAATATTAGTTTGCACATCTTCTTTGATGAGTTGATTGAAAACTACATCAATTCCAACATTAAACTTCATAGTAACGCCCAACAACTAGAACCGTTTTATGTGGAAAATTTCACTGATAATATGGCAGTTTGGGTAGAGTTGCCGTCTTCATTTTTACCAACTGCAAATTCTTATTTAATAAAAGAAAACACCATTTTACATAAAGAATTTGACGACCAATTCAATATTTTAAATTGGAACAGGGAACAAAAAACCAGTTCTGTGTCGTTTACAAGGAAGAAGAGAAAAACTACAATTCAAGTATAAGCAGACAGGGGATGACTTAGTAATGAACTAGTTCTGTCTGAATAGTCCCGGTTTCGAGATTGACCGGGACTTATTTATTTAGGTTGGGGCGTTCGTAAACTCACTTGTTGGGGCGTTCGTAAACTCACTGTTGGGGCGTTCGTAAACTCACTGTTGGGGCGTTCGTAAACTCACTGTTGGTGCGTTCGTAAACTCTCTGTTGGGGCGTTCGTAAACTCACTCGTTGGGGCGTTCGTAAACTCACTGTTGGGGTGTTCGTAAACTCACTTGTTGGGGTGTTCGTAAACTCACTTGTTGGGGCGTTCGTAAACTCACTTGTTGGGGCGTTCGTTAACTCACTTGT
>CALLFA010000178.1 GCA_937997635.1 uncultured Saprospiraceae bacterium
TAACGGCAGACATCCTCCTTCCCAGAGGAAAAGGATGAAGAGAAAGTCCAGACCATCAAATTTCTCAATCAGAGAAAGCAGTGAAAACTGTAGTGGTACGCATAACCCGAAGGTCGTTGGTTCAAGTCCAGCCCCCGCTACTATTAGCCTTGTAAATCATTGATTTACAAGGCTTTATTTTTTTTAAGTGTCGTTATGGGCGTTTATTTTGATTATCTACGCAGACCTCCCCTCAGCATTCCCATTCACCTCATCTATCAGGCGAATCAATTTCACGGTCTGATCCGTATCAAACAGTCCAAAGATGCCTTCTTGATGAGCATCATCAAATGGAGGCTGATCCAACAAAGTTTTATCAATAGTACCATTAACATTTAAATATTTGATGATGGTCTGGATAAAATTAATTTGGTCTGCATTGAGATTACCTGTCTGAAGGAACTGAGCAAAGTGATCTTGAGCCGTTTTGATGTCTAACCCAACGATACCTCGTATAAATGTGCCGAGCGGTTCGTTTTGATAGACATTTGTGTATCTGTCTTTTGTTCCTCTTTCTCCACCATCGAATAAGATACGTTCTAATTCTTCTATTTCACTTTTGGTGATAGGTTGATTTGTATTAAGCTTGTTGATGACAACATGGTGTTTGTTTTCTCTGACAAACGTTTCTACTCTTCGTTTGTAAGCTTCATTATTGACTTGATAGAGAGCTTTAGGTTCAGCAGGATGCGGTGTGTCGATTATATCATCGAAATCAGTAATTTTATCTGGTATATGTATTCCATCACTTTTCAATTTCCACTTCTTCCCAAGCCATCTTATCCTGCGTTTAGTTTTTCTGATCCGGTTTCAATCTGTAGTCCCTGAGACTGCTGAATCAGTCCAGCATCCTGTCGTCCGACTTGCGGGGTGACATGGGGGGTGACTTGCGGGGTAATCTTACAGTATTCCTTATGCATTACCTTCATCTTTTCGCTTTTTGCCTAATGGTGTCAGCCTGTATTGTTGCTTAACACTTCTAGGCTTATCGGGTATTGTCATTTCTATAAATCCTTGATTTAGTGCAGGTTGTATGTACTTTTCTCTGAAATTTTTTCTGTCTTTTAGTTTCAAAGCCTTCATTATTTCAGCTCTTCCCATCTCTTGTTCAATGGTCTTCAGCAGTGTTTCGACATGGGGGGTAACATGAGGGGTGACATGAGGGGTCGGTCGATGTAAGACAACGGTAAAAAAATCAGTACTTGTATATGTAGTGGGTGATAGCTTCGCCTCCTTTACAGCAGCTGCTACTCGTTGTATTCCAGTACCCAATTTTTCCATATATGGTGTTCGAACCATCATATCTGCAAGTCGTGCATTTCTAGCTAATGTACGTTGACCAAGATCATTGGTTGAAAAACCAGCAGGTAATCCTCCAGGCGAAGTGACCTCTATTCGATCATCAAAGATTTCAATCATAACATGTGTACCAGTCATATGATAATCACGATGGATCAGGGCATTGACTATAATTTCGCGCAAAGCGATTTCTGGGACTTCCAGTGCATCTTCTCCAATTGCTCCTATGATAATCCTTGCGTTATTGAGATGCTTTTTCAAGAAAATGATCGCATCATTTATATTGGTAATCAAGTCTTTCTTCAAGGTCAACCGATCAAGTATATTCACTTTTGACAAACCTTTATAACAGACACACTCTACTTTGGCTTGTGGAAGATATTTTGAGGCTTCATCTGAAAACAACAATATACCGCCATTGCATGCTCTTGCAACTCCACCTTCGTCCTGAATAGCTCCAATGCTTTGTAATAATTGTTTTTGATCAATACTCTGAGCTGTAAGCGGTAAAAATGATTTGTAATTTTTAACTAATGATTTATTAATCACATCAGGCCATACTTCAGATGAGAAGACAATGTCATCAAAACTGATCTGATCTCGCACTCTCATAAATTCTCTGATATCAGCTGTTCTCATTTTAATCGAAGAAGCACCTTGCCTGAGATAGAAGCCATTTGTGCTTCTGTGTGGAGCATAGTCTGATGAAGGTACTTCCACCACAGTAATAGTCTTATCTTTTTTCATCTTGACCACCTCTATATGGATGAGAACAGGCGGATCACAACTTCGTGCAATGTTTTCAATTTGAGATTTTTTAGCATTAGTCAAATCATAACCAGAAATAGTCCCATTATCTTCAACACCCAATAAAAGTCTTCCTCCTTCAGCATTGGCAAATGCAACGAGTGTATTTGCATGATTGGCATTCATGCTCCTTTTCAAATCGAGCTTGAGTCCTTCCCCAGCTGCAATTAATATGTTGACTTCCTTTTTTGTCATATCTCAGATTCGGGGGTTACTAAGCCCTGAATTATTTTAACATCGCTTTTAATTGATCTAAAGCCTTGGCTCGCTCCTGATCCAATGCCTCTATATCTGCAATAATCTTTGTCGGCGGATCATATGCTATTTCCTCATAAACAATCTCCTTATATCGATTCATACTCAGATCGTAGTCATTCTCTTTGATCTCAGCAGCTGTTGCTCTTCATCGAGCCCTGCTGCGAAGGCGTCCCAGATAGCATCGACTTGTGATTTTATTTCTCCTGTTATCATCTACGCTTGTTCGTTTTAATTTACAATTATTGATTATTTCTATTTCAACATCTCTCAGATCTTAAATTCTTATTCTGCACATGCCGCCCATAAAACTGACTTTACGGCCTTTTGGATGAGATCCATTTTTATTCCCAATCCTTGCCAATAAGCGTTGGAGCTCTTTGGCATATCCGTGATTGTCTCCTATAATATCGTATTTGTTCATATCTATTTTGTGGAAGTCAGTTCGTGAACGTAAGATAATTTAAAAAATTCTAACTTTAGTTATACCCCATTAAACCGATCCATGCCTAAATCAAATTTATTCTCGTAAAATTATTCTCGAACTCACACCTAAAACGAACCCTACAGCAATCAAATTAATCATAAATATCAGTTAGAATTAGCGTAAACTCATTCTTATTCCTAAATTGGTCAACCAATTTTATGAATCATGATTGATACTAGAAGGTCATTTCTTAAAAAGATTGCTGCTGCTTCCTCTGTATTCCCGTTTGTTGAATTAGATGTGTGGACTAGAAAGTTTAATGAAGACCCAACGACATTGGATATCAGTATCTTTTCAAAACACCTCCAGTTTTTAGATTATAAAGAAACTGGTCGCATGGCTGCAGAACTTGGATTTAATGGCGTTGACCTCACAGTCAGACCAAAAGGGCATGTGCTACCAGAAAATGTGACAACTGATCTTCCGAAAGCAATCCAGGATATACAACAAGCTGGTTCTGAATGTCATTTAATCACCACTAGTATAGAATCGGTCAATAATCCTCTGGACGTTGACATCATCGAGACAGCTGCAAAATCAGGTGTATCTATTTACCGCACAGGTTGGTATAAATACAGCAACGATCTGTCTTTGATGGAGTCTTTAGAAAAATTTCAAATTGACATACATCATCTCAGTGTACTGAATAAAAAACACAACATCATTGGCTGCTACCAAAATCATTCTGGCCTAAATGTAGGTGCCTCCGTTTGGGAAGTGCGTACCCTTCTAGAAAAAGCAGACCGCGAATATTTTGGCACACAATACGACATTCGTCATGCAACAGTTGAAGGAGGAAAATCCTGGAAAAATGGATTGCGCTTAATGAAGGACGCCATCAAAATGATTGTCCTCAAAGATTTCAAATGGGGAAAAGAAAATGGAAAATGGACCTTGATCAATGTACCCATTGGCGAAGGAATGGTTGACTTCGATTCCTACTTCAAATTATTAAAGAACTACGGATTGAATCCACCTGTAAGCCTACATTTAGAATATCCACTTGGAGGTGCAGACAAAGGAAAATATGAGATTACTGTCGACAAAAAAGTCGTCTTTGATGCTATGAAAAAAGACCTGCTTGCTATTCGAAATCTTTGGGAGAAAGCCTAATCGACATAATATATACTGATGAAATTTCCTTTATTTTTTGCTCTTCTCTTATGCCTGTTTTATAACTGTAGCACGTCTTCTATTAACACTACGTCTGTTTCTGACAAAGACCAATTGCCAACAACAATTGACAATAAGGATGCCATGCACTTATCGGTCTCTGATAAAGATGGATTGCAAAAAGCTATAGCCGAGTCAAAGCCAGGGGATGTGATCACAATTTCAAATGGCGTCTACACTGACCTCCAAATTAAATTCACCAATAGTGGAACAGCAGATAACCCAATTACCCTTAAGGCAGAAACTCCTGGTGAAGTGATATTTCAAGGTGAGTCTGATTTACAATTGGGAGGAGATTACATAATTGTAGAAGGTTTGTATTTTACTAACGGCTATTCTCCTTCAAGAGCAGTCATCACATTTGCTGTTAATGACACTGTTGCCAATCATTGCACTGTCACAAATTGTGTGATTAAAGACTACAATAAATTGCAACGCAACAAACAAGATCTTTGGGTCATGTTCAAAGGAAGACACAACCAGTTGGATCATTGTTACCTTGCGGGAAAATCAAATAGAGGACCAACAATTAGAGTTGACATTGCGGGAAATAGAAATATAAATAATTACCACAAAATCATTCATAATCACTTTGGACCAAGGCCGCCAAAAGGTGGACCAAGTGCAGAAACAATACAGATCGGAAACAGCTTTACGTCAATGAGTCCTAGCTATACACTTGTTGCACACAATCTATTTGACCAGTGCAATGGAGAAGTAGAAGTCATTTCTAGCAAAACCAATTTTAATGAATTTAGAAACAATGTTTTCTATAAAAGTGAAGGTTCTTTAGTGACCAGACACGGCAATTATTGCACCGTTGATGGCAATTATTTTATTGGTGATGATGACTCTGAAAACTATGGAGGCATTCGCTTAATTGGAACTGGACACACGGTGACCAATAACTATTTTTACAAATTGAAAGGATCAGCGTTTAGAAGTCCTTTAGCAGTAATGAATGGCATTCCTAAGTCTCCGCTAAATCGGTACATCCAAGTAACTGATGTGACTGTAGCATACAATTCCTGGATTGACTGTGTATCTCCATTGCAGTTTGGTGTCGGATCAAATGTGAGCCAAAAGGATGTGTTGCCTGCTTCCGAAATTAGATCTGCTCGCCCCATTCGAACTGTTGTGGCTAATAATTTAATCCACAATTCAACAGGAGACAAAACACCAATAGTTGCACACGACAAGCTAGACGGCATTCGGTTTGAGAGCAACGTGGTCAATAATCAAAAGCTTGAGTTTACAACTGTTGAAGGAGTAGAGACTGTCTCCTTTGCTGTAAAAAATTTAGGGAATAATATTTATGCGCCTGCAACTGGAATGTCAAATATTTCGATTTATCAAGGTTATGGTTTTGAGGCATTTGATCATGATATATTTGGCACCAGCAGAAAAGACAATAATGCAATTGGAGCTGTAGCTGGATCGCCAACAAGTGCTCCTGCAATTCTGGATAGATCAAGGTATGGTACAGATTGGTTTGATACCGAGAAACCACAATTTAGTCCAACAACTCATCAGGCAAATAATACTCAAGCTTTGGTAAATGCCATTAATAAAGCGTCTGAAAGTGACGTGATAGAGTTGGCGTCAGGAAATTACGACATAAGTAATTCCTTGAAAATAAATAAGACCATTACTATTCAGTCTGACGGTCAAACAACTCTTTCTTACAAAGGAGCAGCTGGCACACCATTATTTGAAATGAACCCTAAAGGTAAATTAACCGTAAAGGGAGTCAATCTAAACGGCCAACAAAATCAACACGCCTTTGCGAGTCTGAAGGAAAACATGTCTAGCCTCTACAATCTGACGATTGAAAATTGTCATATAGAAAATTTCGATTTCATACTAAAGGCTTATAAGTATTCATTCTCAGAACACATTCATCTCATAGGATCGACATTTAAAAACTGCAAAAACGGTTTTGAATTATCTGAAGAAACAGACGATAAGGGAGAGTATAATGCTGAAAACATGACAATAGCTGATTGCAACTTTGAGAACATTGGTGCCAATGTTGTAGATTATTACAGAGGCGGCTACGATGAATCTACGGTTGGTGGAAATTTATCCATTAGCAATTGTAACTTTACGAAATGCGGAGCCGAAGAGAAAAACGGTGTGCTTCTAAACACCTACGGCATCATCAATGTGGATATTGCTGACAATACATTCACCAATAACAAAGTTGAACTTGTGGCTTTACTTTGGGGTGCAAAAAACAACACACATTCCAATAACAAGATTGTTAATTCTGGGAAAATATTGGTGGAAGAAAATCTTAAGTTGAAATTGTTTTATTAAATTATAACAAGTTCTGATTTGCCTTAACTTATAATCAAATATTCCAAAAGGACGACCTAGACTTTTAGTTTTTGCAAATGAGTAAGGTCGTACCCTTGGAACTCCTTGTCGATGATAGTTGGGATATTGCTAATTATTAAATTTAAACGCTGATTAGTTACACCCCTGAATAAAGGCATGAAATTCACCTGTTGTATTCACCTCAAATCCAGGTTTCAAACAGATGGTATTCCCAGCAGAATAATCAACCGTATTCGCTCCAATCACTTGACCATCAGACACAATGGATACACCAGCTTCATATAAACCAGAAGGAACAACTCCTGGAATATTTAAAGTTGATGGACACAAAGAATTGCCCAATGATAAGCCTACCACAATGGGATCATGATCTGATGATCTAAACTCATCGGGGTTATACAGTGGGTTCGTTGGAGGTTTAGCTTCAAAGGCTTGCTCGCCATTGTCTTGAACGGTATCATTATAATCTAACAAGGATACTTCATCGGCATTAATGTTCCAGAGTGTCATACCTGTCACTTGTGGCAATAAATCTGCATTTACCATTGCATAATCCAAGGTCCCCCACTCACCACTAAATACAAAGCTTGTTCCATTAGGTTCAAACATGGCAGCCAAATCTGTATAGCCAGCATTCACTAAATTAACAATCGGGTCTTCCATAGCGTATGCATTTAAGTCTCCCACGATCATAAAATCAGTATCTCCACTTCCCGTAGGATCCGATGCAAGCCAATTCGCTAGAGCAGTTGTTGCTAATGCGCGTGTTGCATTGCAATTGCCTTGCCCTGTAGTCGTATCATCATCACCTGCACCACAACCACTGCCTTTGGATTTTAAATGATTTGCTGCTACCGTTATTTTCTCTCCAAAGCTTGGATTGCTTGCCTGGATCACTTCAAATGTTTGTGCCAACGCTGGTCGATTCCTATCGGAACCTGTACCATTTGGATCTGTGAATGAACTGGCTGATAAAATAGCTGATGGCCCTGACAAACCAATCACATTACTGTTGTAAATAAATCCATTTGTAATTTCATCTGACCCTACATTAAACCCTGGATCCACATAATTATAAACTGCAGTTCCAGGACTGGAATTTAAGGCATTGACCAGTGAAGCTATAGCGCTAGCAGCTCCAGCTGAATAGTCGTTCTCTAATTCTACTAAAGCGATAATATCTGCGTTAATTGATGTGAGAGCAGACACAATCTTATCCGTCTGTCTATCTAATTCTGCTTGAGAATGTGCCCCTCTCGGTGTTGGAAAGCTACCACCGCTTCCATTGCCATTAAAATAATTGAGCACATTAAAACTGACAACTTTCAAATCTCCTCCGACTGAAGAAGGAGGTGATATTCTAGGATTAGAATCTATGAATGCAACAGGGTCATGCTTAACTGGTCTTATTCTCCAAGCATCAGTGCCACCAACTCCAGCCCAAGACCAATCCATAACGCCTTTTAGCGAATTGACAGTATTGCCGCCTCTTACTGTATTCGTATTGGAAAAACCACCAGGAACAGGATGGATGACGGGGTCAATATTTTGATCATCATTATAATCATCGAGAATTATTCGATTCATGTCAATATCTAACTGATGCGCTGCATATCCAGCTGCTGAAGGTTGATTGGCTTGTGTAAACTGAATTTGCTTACCTCCATTTGACAAGACAAGCTGTCCAAATCGTCCCAATTGAAAATGCTCAGTTACTGTTAATGTATTTGTGTATTCAACCAACATGGATTCAACAGCTTCATATGTCGTTGAAGCTGATGTTGATGCAGGTGCAGGCAAACTCAATATCGCAGGTGTCACCAGTCCGAGATTGCCTGAAGACACAATAGTCACATTTCCACCAGCAGCAACAGCACTAATTTCTGTAAGATTAGCAAATTCGCTGACGACTCCTGTCACTTCGACTAAATCGCCTTCAGCAACATTAACAGGACAGGTATCGCAGAATACATAGATGCCTTCTGAAGTTAATGGATCTGCATCATGGTCAGCATCTTCTTCTTGAATAAAGAATCCACCCATTTCATCCGCTGCTTGATAGTCACCGATCACAACTGCCTCTACCGTGACCAAGCTTCCAACATTGGTTGCACTAGGTCCGGTCCCTTGTATAGTTGAAATTAATCCAGCCGTCGGTGTTCCTCCTCCTCCATTCCCACTACAACTAGCAGGCAAAACAAATGGAAATGTAACTGGTGCATAACTACTGTTGTTACCAGTCCAATTGGCTTCATTAGCAACACTAGCAAGAATATCAGCTGGACAATCATTCGTATTCACTCCGTTATACCAAATATTATCAAACTCATCACTGCTTCCTGTACCGCTTCCAAAAGACACTGCATGAACACCGTCTATTAACCCTGGAGGTAACGCCGAAGTATTCGAATTCGTGGCTCCAGCTTGCCAATTCAAACTGTTGGATTGTACAGCAAAGATAAAGTTTGGC
Source organism: uncultured Saprospiraceae bacterium (assembly GCA_937997635.1). GTDB lineage: Bacteria > Bacteroidota > Bacteroidia > Chitinophagales > Saprospiraceae > CALFUK01. Next base: position 8,871 of record CALLFA010000178.1, read on the forward strand.
GAAGCAGTTGTACCCTGAAAAGCTAAGACTTGATCTCCTCCTGTGCTCAGTCCTAATGGATTTGTCCCTACATTAGCGTCTCCTGCATCCGACCATACACCTCCTAATGTGGTGTATTCAATGTTTGCACCAGCAAGAACACCTCCAGCTGGGGTTGTATATCTTACAGCACCTTCATTTGCTCTAAAGCTCGTTGTATTCCAACCGCTATCGGTAAATAAGATTTGAGTATTTGCAGCTAAATCTACCAGAGGAACAAATCTGAATGATTTGCCATCTCCACTTAAACCAATAATGACGATATCACCTGGAGCAAGTGTAGTTTGAGAGTTAGCAATAAAAAAGCTTAATAGTAATAAGGTAGATAAGTATGTTCTGAGTAAACGCCCATGTATCATATGTATAAGTTTGTGGAAAATTACAAAAAAGAACATTCATTTTTTGTTAAGAAATAACCCTTTGTATGCCAAAAGGAGAATGGTTTGACTGATTTTATTACGTAGAAGTTTTATCTGTTGTCAAGAGATCAAGTAAGAAACGGTCAAGCTATTTTCATTTTGGTATAGTTAATGGGGTTTTAAAAAAAGAGCCAGTGCATCGATTACACTGGCCCAACACATAAAGTCTACGGATTAAGAGATAAAAATCCTGTAAAGGTGTGGAAGTTGCAGAATCAAGAACATGACTCTTCAATGAATGCTTAAGTGCCCTATTTCAAAAGCTACTC
>CALLFA010000179.1 GCA_937997635.1 uncultured Saprospiraceae bacterium
AATTTTCAAATTTGCTCTGCCAGCCACTCTGTCTACAAATGGTATTTTGAAATGCAAACCTGGTTGTTTGACAGAATGAAATTTTCCAAGCCTTTCTAGGATTGCTGCTGTTTGTTGCTTAACGGTGAATAGACCTGTGCTTAACAAAAGTAGGCCGATAAATATAAAAGGTATATACTGAAATAAAGCTTCCATAATTTTAATTTATTCATACAGTATAACTATAATCTTGCGTATAAAAAACCTTTTTAGTCGAATTCGTATGACAGCTATTCAAATTCCTAATTTTTATCGATCAACATTCGGTGAGTTATTGCTCATAAAGTATTGACGATGGTACAAATGGAGATTATTGAAAGGAAATATATTGCCAATACGACCATTGATTTAGTATTTAAGCGTGGGCATTTCATCGATCAGTATGGATAGACTGTCCAAACCTTCTGGTACTAAATTAATTTTCAGTTACCTTCATGTTAACAAACATTGACGATGGCTCGCATTGTACGGCTCCTAATTTTCATCATACTTTTGGCAATTTTACCATTCGCGTTATTGATTCGAATCTCTGTATTTGTCCATGTCAATTATGAATTATCTGCGTATACCTGTTTGTTTATAGGCATTGGTTGCACTACCATAGTATTGTTTTTGTATTTCACCTTGATCCATGGATTTTTAACAGGATCAATTGGCGATTATGCAGGGATAAAGCGACGGTCGATCATCGCGTTTCTAGTTGTCTTCCTCTATGGTGTACATGCCTTGTTTTTCTTTTCTTCTTCGAATGTAAAATCCCAAGATTTGCGAGTGGAGTATTTACAAATGCACCCACTTCTAAGATTGAGTACTAGCACGTTGGCTTACATGGATAGGAAACTTATCCTCACTGACGCCGAACGTGTACCAGAAGACTATAAGAAAATGGGATTACCTTCCAAAAGAGCTTCTCTTCATTACAAACAAAGTGACGGGTATGTCTATGCACTTGACCTTAGGGTAAATGGTCGCTCGGAGTTCAGAAACTTCTTAATGACGGGTTACTTCCGTTTGATGGGTTTTAAAACACTCAGGCATCTGGGAACAGCCGACCATCTGCATGTGTCTCTCCACAATCATGATTTGCCTTACGCCAAATAGGAGTAGAAAGATAAACATTAAGATGTGAAGGTGCGTCGCTGTAGGCGGCCCGCCTCAGCCTAAGCAAGAATATAAACATTAAGAAATGAAGGGTAGTGGCTGCAGGCGTCTCGCCTCAGCTTAAGTAGAAAGATAAACATTAAGAAATGAAGGGTGGTGGCTGCACGCCTCCCGCTTCATCTTAATGTCTTAATGTTTAAAATTTCTAATTGTTAGAAGAACCATTAAGGGTCATTAGGGAACAGGGTGCTTAAAGCGTCTCGCCTCCACGAAAAGTATGTAGTACAGTACGTAATCATTACATTTACAGAATAAACAAAATAATATGAGTAATCAATTGTTAGCTGGTAAAAGAGGGATTGTTTTTGGAGCACTAGATGAAAAATCAATTGCTTGGGCCGTAGCTGAGCAGTGTGTGGCTGAAGGTGCAACGATTACATTGACGAATGCTCCTGTCGCTTTGCGATTTGGCAAAGTCAATGAGTTGGGTGAAAAATTAAATGCGAAAGTCATTCCTGCGGATGCTACCTCCATGGATGACCTCACTAATCTATTGACTGAATCGGTAGATGTACTCGGAGGTAAAATTGACTTCATCCTTCATGCTATAGGGATGTCCATAAACGTGCGTAAAAAGAAAAGCTATACAGAATTGAATTATGATTGGCACCACAAGACATTGGATATATCGGCCATGAGTTTTCATCGTGTCATGCAATTGGCTTACGAACATGATGTGATGAATGATTGGGGGTCAATATTGGCACTCACCTATATTGCAGCGCAGCGAATTTTCCCTGACTATAGTGAAATGGCAGAATCAAAAGCACTTTTAGAATCATATGCTAGAAGCTTTGGCTATCATTTTGCCAAAAAGAATCATGTTCGCGTCAATACAATTTCTCAATCTCCCACTATCACAACTGCTGGAAGTGGTGTAAAAGGCTTTGATGACTTTTTTAGTTATTCGGATAAAATGTCGCCTTTAGGTAATGCATCAGCAAAAGCCTGTGCTGACTATTGTGTCATGTTGTTTTCAGATTATACGCGTATGGTGACAATGCAGAATTTGTACCATGATGGTGGTTTTTCTATGATGGGAATGGAACCTGCAGTGTTAGGGAAATAAAAAACTAAAAGTGAGTCGTTGTAAGCGTCCCACCTTAGCTGAGGCAGGACGCCTACAGCAACGTCCCATAATCCCCCTTAATTCCTTAATGTTTCTCCCCCTTAATATCTTAATGTTTATCTCTCTTATTTAGGCTGAGGCGAGACTTCTACAGCGCCCTTTAATGCTCCTTAATCCCTTAATGTTTCTCCCCCTTCATATCTTAATGTTAATCTTCCCTATTAGGCTAAGGCGAGACTTCTACAGCACCCCTTAATGCTCCTTAATCCCTTAATGTTTCTCCCCCTTCATATTTTAATGTTAATCTTCCCTATTAGGCTGAGGCGAGACTTCTACATCGCCCCTTAATGCTTCCTTAATCCCTTAATGGATCTCCCCCCCCTTCATATCTTAATGTTAATCTTCCTTAGGCTGAGGCGAGACGCCTACAGCCACGCCCCGCTTGCACTTGACACTTGCACTTGACACTTACACTTTGCATTTAACTTACTACCTTAATGTTTCAAAAACCATGACCACAGAACCCAGACAAACACAAGACGGTTCCATGACCCTCCACTCCAATACCTTCGGTGTGACCTACCATTCCGCCTTTGGCGCCGTAGAAGAAAGCCTCCACGTATTCCTTTGTGCAGGTTTTCACCGAAT
>CALLFA010000180.1 GCA_937997635.1 uncultured Saprospiraceae bacterium
CCTCCCAATCTTGGAAAATCTGGATTTGGATTTATGAGGCATGTAAACACTTCTACATCATTTAGTCTGACGGTACCATTATTTAAAATGGCGTTACTGGTGTTAGCTTGACCGCCCACTAAATTGATATTATTGATGGTTAAAGTGACACCATTGGCTACTTCAAAAATGCGTTGGACATTTGTTGCATTTAGAAAAGTAGGAGAATCTGCGTTGCTTTCGATCGTGAGGTTTTTATCGATTGTGATCAGTACGTCTTGTATGAAAATATTAAAATCAGACAAAACATCAACAATGGTGATTATCGCACCATCTTCCGCACATGCTATCGCTTCTTTCAAACTACCAGGTCCAATGTCATTGAGATTTGTCACTAGCAAATTGCAATTTGGAGGATCTGGGACATCGCTTTCACATACTTTGTTTAATTGAACATTGTCGACGAAATAAACACCTTCATCGTGAGAAAGATTGATAAATAAAAAGGCGCCATAAGCGTCGGGTGTAAATGTTTTTCTGACTGTTTGCCATGATGTATTGACGATACCATTTCCATTAACAATATTCGAATTTGTATTTTCTTCATTAAAACCATAAGAGAACTGCAGGTTGTTTTGATTGGCTTTAATGGCAAACGATATTTCATACATTTCGCCTTGTTCGAATTCAATACCATTTCGTTTTATTTGGACATCCCAAGGATTTTGTCCTGCTGAGAGCACCTGTACTCTTGCTGCTTTCATACCATCAATTTCAGAATTATTGACAACATCAAAGTTTGCTTCTGCTGTACCGCCTTTTCTATTGTTCCAATCAATAAAATCATCTTCAAAACTTGGGTTTGTCAATGTATTGGGGTTCTCACATGGGGGCACGCAGTCGTCTTCGCTTATGCTGATATTGTCTATGAACACATCTATTGCTGAAGCTCCCACATTTAGGTTGAAGATAGCTTGATCATCATCTGGATCATTCATTGTAAAATTTAGACTATAGCTTGTCAAATTGTCTGTCAAATCTAAACTCAGATAGGCGTACTGAGAGCCACCAATTTTACTCATTATAATGCTGGCAGAGCGACTAGCATCAGCGTAGGCGTCAAATCTGATGGTGTAGGTCTTTCCTTGTTGCAAGCTTACATCCGTTTGACGTAAAGAAAGCCTCCAATCGGAGGATCCTGGATCGATGACATCAATTCTTAAAAATCCATTTGGTTCTACTTGAATATTGCCATCTGCGCCAGATTTGAAAACAGTCCAATCAGTTGTTCCATTTTCAAAATCACCATTTGATATCAATTCACATAATGGCATGTCTGATGTCTCTGGACATTGTTGCTCATACACACGTACCCAATCTACCTCCATCGTTGCAGGCAATTGATCGATAGCATTGTTGGCATCATTCCAAGGTTCATTTAAAAAAGTCCCCCCGACAGCGACATTTAGTCTTAAGAAAAAATCAATATTAAATGGCCCTGGATGAGATGTGGCATTAGGCTCTCGAAAGTCGTCAATGGTGTGGTAATGGTTTCCGTCTATGTAAAACTTAAGTTCGCCTTCATTCCACTCAACTTCGTATATGTGCCAATTACTTGCATCATTTCCATTTGGAAAGTTATAAGTCCCTTTATCTTGCCTTCTATCCGAACGACTGTTTCCCCAATGTGCATTTCCAGCACTACTGGACAAATCGTGTCCTCTCACTTCGAATATATCAATCTCTCCACTTTGTGGCCATTCACCATAAATAGGATCTTGCGGACTCATCCAAAAAGCTGGCCAAGTACTATTTGATCTAGGTAATTTCACTCTTGCCTTAAAAACACCATAGGTCCAACTGATGCGATTTCTAGTCTGCACAAATCCTGATGTAAAATCTCTATCGCCATTGAAGCAGTCATAGCCAGGTTCGTACCTAGATGTTATTTTTAAGGTTCCATTTGATACACTTGTGTTGTCATCAACGTAACAATTTTGAACTTGTGATCCATTCCAACTCCCTCGTTGATATGACCATTTGGATTCGTCAAGTGCATTGCCATTAAATTCATCAGACCAGATTAACTGACCACATTGACTAAATGCACTTTGTTGAATTTGCACAATAAAAAATAGTGAGCTTAAAACGAGAATTGATTTCATGTTTTACTTATGAGATGTTAACGAATAGGGAAGGGGAGAGTAATTCGCTTTTTACCAGTGAATTAATCTAAATGTAAGGATAATAACGGAACTAGAAAAACCAATTCGAGTTTCTAGGTAAATTTGTCGCCGCGGAGGGAATAGCATTTCTGTAATTAAGTTGGAATAGTTAAAGCAATTGCATTGTAGATTTAGATACCAATGTGGCTTTTTGTATACAAGCAACTATTCCTATTCCATCACGTGAATAAAGTATGCTAATTGTTTGCCTTTTTAAAGGTTGAGTAATATTTACGCAAATCTACATCAAGAATAAATTGGTTTTCCGAAATTGTATCAATAATAATCAAGTCACTGACAGACAAGACATCTTGTTCTTTATCATTACCGTATATTTTGGAAAGCATTTTTAAATCCTCGGTCATTTTCTCCAGTTCTTTAATTTTAATATTAAGTTCTTCTGAAGAGATGGTATCTGGCTTTAACAACTTATTCGAATTGAATTCTCCTTTTTGTTCATTGACAATAAACCCACTTAAATATAATTCTATAGGCTGATCAGATAAATTATGGAAAACCTCAATCTTTCTTGAACTTCTTCCGTGAAATTTATTCGATGTATCATAATTTATGACTATTGAGTCCATTTCTTGAGAATGAATAGAGTGTCTTGTCCAGTCAGTTGCAGTGCATCCACAATCAGCTTTCACGTTATCAATTCTAATATCTTTGCTTGATATATTCTTAAAAGTAAAGACAGCTTTTACAATTTCACCTGCTTTTACAGTATCAAATTTTATAGAGTTATGATCAAAATCTAGATAAGAATTAATGCCATTCTTTCTGTTTTCGCGTTCTTTTATCTGTAGCCTATACTCTTCTAATTTTCGGTCTAATTCAGTTGAATTATTTGGCGTAAAAACAAATATCTCTTCCAAAATATAGGTATTGTCAGACTTTAATAACAATCCGTTGATTGCATTTTTACGCATAGTTGGTAAAATGCCGTCCATATATGTTGTGAATGAATCCTGTTCTACAACAAGATACATTTCGGCCATTTCTATCCCCAATTTCATATTCTGTTTTTCGCGATTACTCAAGGAGTCAATACTGATGATATTCTCGTTTGAGAGCTCTTTATTCAGTTCATAGTTTTGAGCGTGAGCAATAGAAGCTATAACTAAAATGAATAGGAATATGACAGTGTTTTTCATTATCTACCTAATTCGTATAGAAATTATAAAATGACAATATTAAGTGTTTTAATTAGCACAAGCATCGATATACAACAATACTTCACTATTTGCTAAAATTTCAAAATTGCTTTGAAGCTCTATAAAATTACCAGCAGATAATTGAACGTTGAGATTGCTACCAATTGATGCTCCTGCAGGGTTTGTTGATATAAAATCTGCGTATTTAGAAGCTTCATCGACTGTAATTTGATCAATGATTCTTGAGATATCGTCGCATGGACATGGTTGACAATCAGGGCCTCCACAATCCACATCAGTCTCCATACCATTTAGTATACCATCTGCACACAAATCAGTTGCTGGGAGATAATCTACGATTCTAAAGTCATCAAAATAGAAGCCATCGCCAGGTGCAAAACCATCTGTCTGAATGGTGAACCTGAATAAAACGTTTGCATTTCCGATAAAGGAAGACAGATCAAAGCTTTGAAAATTCCATGCACGATTTGCTGAGTACTCTTCTAATACACTCCATGATGTTCCGTTATTTGTTGAAATCTCCAGAGTAGTGTCATCAAAACCATCTTCCAAAGACCATTTAGCTAAAAAGCTAAGGATAGGTTTTGTAGCTGCTATCAAATCAATACCATTGGCCAAGGTTAATCTTGTCAATGTATTATTATTGCTATTGCCACCTTCAGAATCGCAAATACTAAATTGACCGCTGTAGGCATCGTCTTCACAAGTCGACCAAGGCTGTCCTTGGCCAGAAGACGTCCAATTGGACAAGCTAGATTCGCCAAAATCTTCAAACAAAACATCCTGCTGACCAACAAAAACAGTGATGCTTTCTGTGGTTGTCATGACACCGTCTTGCGAAACCGTAAATTCCAAGTCAAATTGATCAGCAGCATAAGAAACTGGAATGCCGATTGTAAACGGATTAGCCATATTTGTTTGAATGGCTTGTGCAGCAACAGTTCCAAAATTAACTGGAGACGAAATAGAAATTGATGGGTCTGAACTGGTGATTGCCACTTCAACATTTTGAGCTGGCTGATTAAGGCCTTTATTCTTGACATCAACGACGACATCAACAGAACCACCGGGAACGGCACTACCTATTAGGCGAGAAGCACGTATGTCCATGTAAGCACCTGCAATCCATGCGTGATAAAAATAACTTTCGACTTGACTGTCTACCAGATCAAATATGTCACTTTGCGCTGGCCAGAATCCAGTTGTTCCTATTTCTGGAGTCCAATTAAAAACACCGACGGAATGCAGATATGTATCAGTCGTTCCACAAGCTGACCCACCTAAAAGTTGATCGCCATTACCAAATAGATAATCATTAACATCAGCGAAGTCAGTAGCCCACTCAGAATAGAGATCGAATTGTAGGTCAGTCATGTTATCCACATCAGGGATGATATAGACATTACCAAAGGAATGTACAGTGAAAGCTGTGGATGGATTAATCAGGTCCACAAAGTCTCTGATCGCACGAGTCTCCGGTTCGGAAAAAGCATTCGGTCCTCTATACACTTCAGAACAAGGATTGCCGCTTGAGCAAAAATTGTTTGCACCATATAAGGCACTGTAATTTCTATTGAGATCTACGCCATCACAATTTGTGCCCACATTGTCACGTCGATTTTTTCTCCACAGACCGCCACCATTGGGATTGGTCTGTCGATTAAACTCATAGCCATCTGGATTGACACAAGGCACGAAGTAGAGTTCTCTTTCATTTACGATGTATTGCACTTGCGGATCCGTGGCATAGTTTTCCAATAACCAGTACATAAAATTCATGATTGTCGCCATTGATGCTGGTTCTCTTGCATGATGAAGGGCGTCATAATAAGCTGTTGGTTCTGATTCATCAATATCTGGATTATCAGAAATCTTGACTGCATAAATTGGGCGACCTTCTACACTAGTTCCGATTGTTATTTTATCAGATATAAGATTTGGAAACAAACTTCTCATATTATCTAATTCATCGCTTATTTCTTGAAGTGTATAAAACCCACCCATACTTCCAAAATCAAAATTATTAGCTGTCCGCAAGGCTTTATGAACCGAAGGGATGTTTTGCAAATCCTTCTTTTGTCTTTCGGCATAAAACACTTCATAGTCTGGGATTAATACTTCATAAGAAAACCCTGTATTCTCTAGAACTTCAAATTTATCATGCGCAAGAAACACTTCGATACCTGTTTTTGCATTTCCATGAAAGTGATCGATATCTAATTCTGCATGTTGTAATCGATGCATATCGTCATGGCTTTCAATTTCAATAAGGACTTTAGCATATTTAGTGTTCTGTCCTTCCATACTGTAAAAGCTAAGCAGGAAAATGAATAGTAAATAGCTGCGAGTTAAATATGTACAAACTGCCATACGAAAAAAATTCTGCGTCGAAAATAATCCAAACATTTGCATCTAATCGTCTTTTGATAATAAAATTCAAAATTAACTGTAGTATGAAAGTCAGAACAGGTGTAATATTTTGGGCGTTCCCCATTCTTATATAAAGGGTCAGTTGAGTGGGGCACTCATTCTACAAGCTTATTTTTTAAGTTAATAGCAAGACTTTACGTTTTGTAAAGATTTTAAATCTGGTACATGCTCTTTATCGGTTGTTTTTCTGAAAAGTGTTAAAAAAATGATGGAAATAAAAGACTAAATCCTATAATTAAAGCTGTAAATAAGATTAATATAATGGCTTTAGAATTATCAATAAAAATTTCGTAGCCAAACTTAGATGTATCTTTTGAAGGCGTTTTAAATACCAGACTGACCAAGACTGATATAGTTAATGTAACCACTGCTCCTATAGCATTCCACCAAAACCAAAAAACCTCAGGACAATACAACCACAAATAAACATTGACTGCTACACCTATTAACAGTCCAGTATTGGCGCCTATGAAATTTGTTTTTTTAAGTCCAATTGCTGCAATAAACGTTGCGAAAATTGGCCCATAAAATACTGAGCCTATTTTATTGATCGCTTCTATAACAGTCTTAGCAATGTCTCCTGTAAAGAACGCTAAAATGATACATACAATACCCCAAAAAATAGCTGCTATCTTGGAGTACTTCATATATATATCGTCAGGTAATTTACTATTCCTGTTAAATAGGTCTTCTACAGTAGCGGCACTCAGTGAATTAATTGTTGAGCTCAGTGATGACATTGCTGCTGAAAATATTGCGACCAGTAAGATGCCTATTACGCCGTTAGGCAGGTATTCTTTAATAAATACTGGGATCATCAGATCTGGCTTTTCTACTGGGATCATGGCTCTGAAGTCTGGATTTTGGACAACCAAAGTACCAATGATAAGTCCCATAATGCAATAGGTCAGTGTGATTGGAAATCTCATAAGACCATTACATAATAATGCTTTTCTGACTGTAGGCAGATCTTTTGCAGATAATAATCTTTGCACTTGACTTTGGTCTGTACCATAATATGATGCGTATAAAAAAAAGCCTCCTATAAACATGGGCCAAAACCCAAACTGAGAACCACCATCAAAGCCATAGGCATCGAAGTCTATCACATTGACTCTTGCAAGATCTACATTATCCATAAAAGACGACCATCCTCCCAAATAGTGCAAGCCAAAAATTAGACAAATAATAATCCCAAGAAAAAGAATGACCATTTGTATCACATCACCATAGACCACAGCTTTCATTCCACCTTGGTAAGAATATATTAACGTGACTGCTCCAATGATTAAGATAGTTGCGTACATGGGAATATTCATCACGCTGGTCAAAATGAGCGCAACAGTGTAGACCATGACACTAGTCGCAAAGGCCCTACTTATCTGAAAAACAATACTGAGTAGAATCCGTGTTGAACTGTGATAACGTTCTTCGAGCAACTCATAAACGCTGACGACTCCAGCCTTGAACAACGGCGGTATGAGAAAAATCATAAGAAAAAGCATGGCTACAGGGACAGCAAATTCGTATGTCAACCACATCATCCCTCCATTGGGTTTTAGCCCAACAAATGCTGGTGCTGAGATAAAACTGATAGCAGATAATTGTGTGGCAGCAGTACTAATGGAGAGCGGAAACCATCCAAAGCTATTACCGCCTAAAAAATAGTCTTTACCAGATTTTGAATTTCTGAATAGCCTTCCTAGTAATAAAAAGGCCAATATATAAATGGCAATAATGCCATAATCCAATGCATTCATAAATCAGAATTAAGGAAGCTCAGAACAGTAGATGCAGTCCACGAAAAATTATCACCTCCATAGCCTTTATTGATTTTTTGAACCGTATGTTTATTCGATTCAAAATACTCGTAAAATCCTAACTTTTCGACTAACTCTAGTAAATCAGATTTTACAATACTGGCAATATGATCAAATCCATAAGCCTGTAAGCCGGATGCAATCATCCAATTCATTTGCGGCCATATAGGGCCTCTCCAATATCTTTTGGAGTCAAAAAGTGGGCTATCTACGTCGAAACTAGGGCATAAATAATAGCCTTTGTCGTGCAACTGATTGAGATAGTCAGCCATTGATTTAGCTTGCGATTTGGTTGCGCATTCTCCAAACATGGAAATAAACCCTCCAATCTCCTTGTGCTCTATCTGCTCTTCTGATCTGCAATCGTAAGACACAAAGGACTGTAAATTATCGTTCCAAAATTTGTCATTAAAACTTCCTTTACTCTGGGCTTGCCATTCTTCTATTTCTTTTGTATCGAATCCATATTCTTTTCCTATCTGTATGAGAGAGTCATTTGACTTTATTAAAATGGCATTCATCATACAATCTTGAACAAGAAAGGGACTTTGTTCGGCAATTTCCTTACCATCATACTTGTATCTTTTACCCAATTCTAGCAGATAGACATAGCGATCATATTGGTCAGTCGTTGGTCTTTCTGCAGCATTCATTAATTGTGTATCTCTTCTTGTGTAGGCAGGTAAAGACTGTTTATCAATGACGATACGATTCATTGACTCATCCCAAATAGGTGAATTATCTCTTCCTGATTCCCAAGGGTGGTAAATATAAAATAAGCCTTCCTTTTTGTGATCTCTATACGAATATAGAAATTTATGATACGCTTTAACTTTTGGGAAAATGTCCTTTATAAATCCTTTTAACTCCTCAGAATTCCTGTGGATGTCATGGAGTGATTTCAACACAAACCCAAATACTGGAGGCTGAGTAATGCCTGAAGACTTAGGGTAGAGTGGTGCACCAGGGTTTACATTAGAATTCCAAAAATCATAATTTGGGAAATAAGTCTTTTCTAGTTCACTATGAAATAATATGTGAGGTAACATTCCATTTGCCCATTGACCAGAAAACATTTTATTTATTTCTTCTATTGCCTGTGGTAAATTGTGTATACCATTTCCTAAAGCTACAAATCCAGAATCCCATAACCACTGAAATGGATATAACTTACTTGTCGGAATAGTAAACCCATTTCGCCAGTTATTTTGAATAATATTTATTGCTCGTTCCTCCATGAAATGAATTGACAATATATAAAGAAGGCAAATTAATCACCCTTCTTTTATATACCAAACTGAAAATAGTTTGACCTTTTCTTACTTGATCATTTATCTGTTTTTATCCTTGAAAATACTTGTGAATATCTGCATTCACTGCGTTTTTCGTCTTGACAACAGACAAAACTTCTACGTAATAAATCAGCCAAACCATTCTCCTTTTGGTATTTTATGAAAAAACTAAAGACTAAAAATTAAATCCAGCTCTAAGGAATATTCTTCTAGGCAGAATTGGTCTTCCTACAAAAAACTCGCCGCCTGCTACTTGGCTATTGCCCTGTCTAGGGGATCCCTCTGTTACACCTGAAGCATCTAATAAATTAAATATGGATAGTCCCAATCTGATACTTTCATTCTCCTTTCCTAATGAAAACGAATATCCTATATCTGCTCTTATAATACCAAATCCATCTAACTGTACGGTATTTGAATTATTTGCAAATTTATCTCCAAGGAAATTGCCTGTAAGGTTAAAATCAAATCCGTTATTGTCGTAACTAACTCCAGCCATTCCCATGAATTGAGGAGTCCGAGCAATTTCATTTCCTTCTTGATCTTCGTTGCCTTCCACCTCAGTAAATTGATGATTCTGCAAAGTTAAATTCCCAAATACATTTAAGCCTTGAGAAATATTATAATTCGCAGTAGCTTCTAGACCAACTGTACGTGTACTTAGTAACAGAACTTCTTCAATAACATTTGCAGGATTATTAGGGTCATTGATGAAATCAACTCGTCTGTTATTGCTTAATGCATTAAAAAATACAGCAGCAGTTCCTGATAATCGATTTGAACTGTATTTGGCACCTAACTCACCTTGTATCACTGTTTCCGTTTCGTAACTTTGTGTCTGCCCAGGCGTTGCAAATTGTACAGACCTCAGTTGTGGAAAAAAATAACCTCTTGAAAAATTAGCATATAAATTTGTGCTATTACTTAATTTATACAAACCTGCAAGAGCTATCGCAAAATCATTATCACTTACAGCTCCTTTGCTAAATGTGTTGGACCCAACTCCTCTTTCTTTACTGATAATTCCAGAAGCTCTTTCCCATCTTACACCAATATCAAAATCAAAATCTTCTCCTTTTATTTCGTCAGCAGCATAAAATGCGATTTTAGAACTTTCAATCGTATTGTTTGCAGTTTGTCTGCCAGTACCATTTACATAACCGTCTGTTGAAAACTCAACTGCATTTCCCATAGCATCTAATCCGTTAAGCCTTACAGCTCTTGGTGAATTGCTAAAATCTCCCAGAACATTATGAATCCAATTGTTGTCAAGCGCTTTCGTGTTTGATAAGAATGTTCCAACTGTGAAATTGTGATTATCCACCGTCTTGGTAATGTTTAGCTCACCAACAAGCTCTTCCATATCTCTTTGTCTGTCAAGAATTCTGTTTTCAAACAACAAATCATTTGCCCCAAGTTCAGCTCCTGTGTCTGCATACACGAACGTCCCACTTGCTAATCCTCTGTCAGAAAGATAACCAGCCTGCGCTTCTGGAGTGTTGTGTACACCATCACCGTCCAAAAAGAGATTAAACCAGTGCTCATATGACGCAGACTTAGTTTTTGCAGAAATGACCCAATCATTACCAAAAGAGTGTTTTAGCTCTGCCATTAAAAAACCACCGTCCGTAGTCACACCGTCACCAATTGGAGACTTGAACCTGCCATTGGGTGTATCGAACGCAAAATCTTTGAGCTGTCCAGACAACATAGTGAAAATCTCTTCTCCATCATTCCCTATTGGCCTTACTACATTGTCAGGATCAGAATTATCCAGAGGAAAGGGAAGATAAAACTGTACGTTGTCATTGATTCGCTGTGCAGAAACAACAAAAGAACTGTTGCCATTATTAAATAACTTTTTGATATTACCTCGAAGTTGATATCCTCTGGTCGGCAAACCAGTCTCTAGTGGCCCTTCATCATATCTGTAGAATCCAGAAAAGGCATAAAATAGATTTTCTGAAAGTGGACCTGCTGTTAAAAAGTCAGCTTTGATACGGCCTCCTTCTGCCCATTCTAATTGCACTTTATTTTCTGGGGTATCAGAACCTCTTATGCTATTGTAGTTGACAATACCAGCGACACTTCCAGCACCAAAAAGGGTAGAAGCACCACCCCTGACAAACTCCAAACTACGAAGACCAATATCATTTCTAAAATAAACATCGTGTGCAGATGAGTTTAGTCCAAACGTACTTAGAATCGGAATACCATCTATTTGTAAAGGTGTAAATGCATATTGCCCACCAGATGGAAACCCTCTGACGAACAAATTGGTAGCTACTTCACCGCCACCACCTTCTGCGGTGATTCCTGGTACAGTCCTAAGTATATCCGCTTGCGAGTTACTCGTCAGTCGCTGGAGTTGGTCAGCATCCAATACAGTTAATGATAGTGGGGCATTTTTCTGAGTGCGACCAGTAAATGTACCTGTGACAATAACTTCATCCAAAGACAAGGCATCTTCAGATAATACAACATTCATAATCGAGTTGTCTGCATTTACAGTCATTCGTTTTGTACCATAGCCTATATACTTGTAGACTAGGGTGGAGCCGTCTGCGACATTTAATGAATAACTTCCATCAACCCCAGTGATTGTGCCCACTGAACTGCCATTCACTGATACGGTAGCTCCAATAACTGGAACACCATCAGCAGAATTTACAGTTCCTGACACATTAACCTGAGCTGACAATAGTCCACAAAAAAGCAGTAGGCTACTACATAGAAGTAATTTAAATTTGCAGCAAAAGTGATATTTCATAATAATAAATTTGGTAATTAAGTTATTTCATACTTTTAGTTTGTGAGATATTTACTCAAAATTACTGCTGATATTCACTGATTTGTATGTATTATTCTATATTAGTATAATACTAAACTATAATTCTTTAGACAGAATAGCGTACCATTAAATCAAGTAATAAAAATTGAAACCAGATTTCGAGGAAATTAAAGATTTGAAAAGACAATCATTTGTGGTCAAAAAGATTGTCAGAAAAAATAGAATATCCTTATCTGCGGCATGGCATTATCATCCAGAAATTGAAATTTGTTTTACAAAAAAAAGTAGCGGCAAACGCTATGTGGGTAATCAAATATCGAGGTATGAAGCTGGAGATCTTGTGTTATTTGGTAGTTATTTGCCCCACGGATTTACAACCACAGAAAAAACTAATCAAACAGTATTGCAGTTTCGCGAGGATTTTTTACTCCAATCATCCAGACCGTTTGATGACCTGATAGAATTAAAGCGTTTGTTTAAAAAAGCCAAAAGAGGACTCGAAATAAAGGGCGAAACAAAAATTGAAGCGATTAAACTTTTAAAACGAATAGGGAGTAAGAAAGGCCTAAAGAGGTACATTTTGCTATTAAAACTGTTGTTGCTTTTGGAAAAATCCGAGGAGTGCATACCCATATGCAACAGCAAATATGCCTCTACCATCACAGTCACTCAACTTGGCCGGATGAAAGTGATCTTTGAATACTTAGAGGCTAACTACCTTAAAGACATTAAGATATCAGATGCTGCAGCAATCATAAACTTGACTGATTCGGCATTTTACAAATTCATCAAGCGGCATACAAAGAAGAAGTTTACTCAAGTATTAAATGAATACAGAATAGAACATGCAACCAAACGATTGACAAACACAACTATGACAATCGCTGAAGTTTGTTTTGACGCTGGGTTTAAAAATTTATCTTATTTCAACAGGCGGTTTAAAGAGATACAGCAGTTAACACCTTCGGAATACAGGGAGCAGTTTGTGTCGTGA
>CALLFA010000181.1 GCA_937997635.1 uncultured Saprospiraceae bacterium
TACCCAACACCCCTTATCGAATGAAAATACTTGGGCTGTCTTGGATTGTCTTCAAAGTATTTTCGCAATGCCATGACAAAATTATCGACGGTCCGTGTTGAAGGATAGACATCGTATCCCCAGACTATTTGTAGGATTTGTTGTCGTGATAGTACCTCTTGTTTTCGTTCGATGAATAATTTGAGTAATAGGGCTTCACGATTGGTTAATTCAAATTCGCCGTCCACACCTTTTGCATGGTAGCTTGTTAGATCAACATGGTTGTTGCCAAAGCTGAATTCATTTACTTCTATAGATGGTGGCTTACTTCTTTGCAATAATTTTTCAATTCGCAATTGGAGTTCTTCTAAGTTGAATGGTTTTATTAAATAGTCATCAGCTCCTGATTTTAATCCCTTAATGCGATCACTTGAGGTGTCTTTTGCAGATAAAAATATAATTGGCGTTTTATCGTCTTTTAATCGTATGGATTCACATACTTGTAGACCATTGATGTCAGGAAGCATGACATCGAGTATGATTAAATCAAAGTGTTCTTCTTCGATTACTTTTAATGCCTCTTTTCCTTGTCCACGGACTTCCAATTCATAACCTTCCAGTTCAAGATTTAATGCAACAATATCTTGAATGCTTTTCTCATCTTCTACAAGTAATATTCGTCTCACGATTATGGCTTCTGATGTAAAGGTAAACGAATAGAAACAATTGTTCCTTTAGGTGTATTGTCTAGTATTTCAATCGTGCCATTGTGAGACTTTACAATAGCATTAACGATGAACAACCCAAGTCCAGACCCTGTCGTTGATCTGAATTCTTCATTCCCAATTCTATAAAATTTGCCGACTACTTGTGCTTTCTCATCATCGCTGATACCAATTCCTTGATCTTTTACTTGCAAAGATAAATACTCTTTGTGTTGACCTAACTCAACAGATATGTTTGCAGGTGCTTTCGAATATTTAATTGCATTTTCAAGAAGATTTAAAACAAGAGAACGAAAGGTTTCTTGGTCAACTTCTGCAATTAGATCCGGTGGGCATGAAAAATCTATCTTATGATGAGAAGAGCCTTTGGGGTAAAACTGTATCAGTTCTGAAATGAAGGATTGCATCTCAATGGGTTCATAATTGTATTGATATTGATCTTCAATTTTTGAAGACAACAATAATTTATTGACCATTGATTCCAGGCGGTTTGATTCCTGAAGTGCATTATTACTGATTAATTGTTTTTTGTCATCATCTAGTCCAGGTTTATTCAATAATGTTTGCAATACCATTTTAATGGATGATATCGGTGTTTTTAATTCATGCGTTACCGATAATAAAAAGTTATTTTTCAATTGGGCCACTTTAAATTCATCTTTAATGGCACGATAAATAATTCCAATTCCAATGATCAAAGACAATGCGAAAAATAACCCTTCACCAATAATCATGTATTTCTGACGTAAATATTTTGACCTTAAGGTGTGTTGATCTGGAAGCGCTTCTGCGATTTGTTCGCCAGAGATTATTTTTTGGTACGTATAAATATCTTCATTTTTATTATAAAGGAGTAAGGTCCACCAGGCAAGTGCCAGCACCATATAACTGATGATTATAATTGAAATTATACGGACGCGCTTTGTTGTCATAAGAATTAGCCCAATATGATGTCCAATACTTCGCAAATCTGTGTTGCAGCATGGTGTAAGGACTCCTCTGTGTGAACAGAAGAAACGAATCCAACCTCATATCCTGACGGTCCTAAATATATGCCACGTTCAAGTAAGTGTTTGTGTAGCTGCTTGAATAGGTCCATAGACGCAGGATCGATTTTGTCTGAAGTCATGATTCTATCATTAGAAAATGCAATCCAGAAGATGGAGCCCTTCTGCTGTATGTTAAAGGCATATCCTTTCGATTTTGTATGGGCAATGATTTGGCTGAGAAAAGATGTTGTTTTTGCCTCGAGTGCTTCATAGAATCCTTCTTCTAACAATAATTCTAATGATGCCATCCCTGCAGTCATCGCAATTGGATTAGCGGACAATGTACCTGCCTGATAGACAGGACCTTCAGGGGCGACATGTGCCATGATCTCCGCTTTTGCACCAAATGCACCTACAGGCATGCCTCCGCCAATGATTTTTCCAAAAGTGATGATGTCTGGTTCTACATTGTAATGGCCAGCAGCTCCTTCAAATCCAACTCTAAAACCTGAAATGACTTCATCAAATATAAGCAAGACCTTATGGTCATCACATAATTTTCGAAGCCATACTAAGAAACTCGTATCCTGCAACAACAGACCATTATTTGCAGGTATTGGCTCGATAATGATACAAGCAATGTCTTCACCATGATCAGCTAAGGTTTTTTCAACTCCAGCAAGATCATTTAGCGGCAATACAATAGTCTCTTTGGCTAATGAGTCTGGGATACCCGCTGAAGTTGATACGCCAAAAGTAGCTAATCCTGAGCCTGCTTTTACAAGTAAACTATCCACATGTCCATGATAACAACCATCAAATTTGATGACCTTGTTCTTGTTGGTAAAACCTCTTGCTAGCCTGATTGCTGACATGACCGCTTCTGTTCCTGAACAAACAAATCTCAGCTTATCTATATATCGATGATTGTCTAGTATAAGCTTCCCGATTTCTACGCCTTTTCTAGTAGGCGTACCAAAGGATAGGCCATTTTTTACTGCTTTTTCTACTTTTTCTCTGATGTATGGATGGTTATGACCGTGGATGAGAGGACCCCAAGAACAGCAAAAGTCAATGTAGGAATTGCCATCTTCGTCAAACACTGTATCACCCTCGCCTTTAACGATAAACAAAGGCGAACCCTCTACAGATTTAAATGCTCTGACAGGTGAATTCACTCCACCTGGAAAATAGTTTTTGGCTTCTTCAAATAACTGATTTGAAATATCTCTTTTCATCACTTTAGATTCTTTTTGTCAACAAATTTACTGATCTCTTTCAGTCTGTTCAGAATTACTTATTTTACTTGCCAATACCTACTATGCATTCGAATTTTACATCATGTCTCCTTCAGTATTTACTGGAAACTGACTCAGTCTCATTACCTGGCATTGGTAGGTTTGACATTCAGGAAACTCATTCTGACTTCACAATAAATGACAATATTCTATCACCTCCCACAAAAACACTGATATTTAAAGATTTTGCAATAGAGGACACTAATTTTACACAGTTTGTAGCTTCAAAACTTGGATACAGTATAAATCAATCAACCATATATATAAATGACTATATTCAACTGATTATCAATGAATTAAATGAAAGAGGACAGGTAGATTTAGCTGGAATTGGCAAATTGACACAAAATGGGAGTGAGAAGAGCTTTACACCAGTTTCAACAAATTTTCATCCAGAATATCTATATCTCCCATCCATCCCGCTTGTTCGGTTGAAGAAAAATAAAGTTGTCGAAAGTGTTAAAAAAGAGGTGGAAGAACCCCAAAAAGACAAACTTGGTAAAGTTTCTGCTATACATAATGTGGTCAAGCCTGTCAACACCGATTCTGACAGGAATCAGACCACTAAAACGATCCAGATGGAAGATCCAATTACAGACAGAAATTCATATTACTACGAGGACGATAAATCTTTTTTTCAAGAAATAAGAGGTCCTTTGTTTTGGCTTTTGATGCTGGGATTGTTGGTATTTATCGTTACTAAATATGGCTGCCCTTTGCTGGGAGACAAAGCTGCTGGTTTGGTTGAAAATACAGCCACTAAAACAGAAGAAATTGTTGACAAAGCAAATGAGACCGTTGTTTCAGATAAACTGATGACGAGAGATGGTCAAGCGTATGATGGAAAGTATGCGGATGTATTGACGCAAGACATTATTGACGATGGTTGTGTCATTGTGGTCGGCTCATTCAAAAAGTCCAAGAATGCCATCAGAATGCGTAATAAAATCATCAATCGTGGCTTTCAGCCTTTTGATGAGTACAACAATGGTTTCAATCGAATAGGGATAGTCTTTGATTGTCTTGATAAGGATTTAGTTGATTTTCTGCAGGAAGTAAGAAGAGACATAGAACCAAAAGCTTGGTATCGGATACCTGGTTTTGAAGTCGCCTACGAATAATAAAACAGTGTGTGTCGCTGTATAGGTCCCGCCTCAGCAAGGGATAAGAGTTGCAAATCCTAAAAACTCAGGATAGCTTGATTATTGTTGGATTATTATTCTGTAAGTAGTTCCAAATCAGACGATTGTAAATCGGCAAAAAAGGTGTTTCACGTACGACTTCTTTTAATTCTTCGATTCCATACTGGACATCATCTTCATTAATAAAGCCATGTCCGACATAATTGCCTTCTTCAATAAGGACAATGGATTTTTCATTGACTTCTCGGCCTTCATCTATGAGTATGAAGTCCTTATCGAATGCAGCAGACAATTGATTTTTTAAGTCTTCCGTTTTTTCGTTGTGTATTTCTGGCAATTCGGTTTTACATCTGCCCATACAAGCACAGACAGAATAGTCCAATCCTCTGACCCTGCATTTATCCTGACATAAATTAAATTCAGATATGAGCTCTATCAGATGATTTCGAGCATTTTTCAAAGAAGAATACTCATAGATCTTCATTGCTTTTTCTAAATTTTTATTACTCGTTTTCAGAATATTAACTGTGTTATATCCATCTTCATCGACTACAAATCCCATGAAGTATGGAAAATTAGTTCTGCGTAATGCTTTATTTATTTCTGGTTGTCTGGTTTTAATTTCATGTGCCTCATGAAGTAAAGCAATCAATTCATTTCCAGTTAATTCAAAACTTATTTCGTGTACTTGTTGGTAAAGTTTGGCAGCCTTTACAGATACTTTATTAAAATGTTGGAAGACTCGTTGTTTGATGTTTTTAGCCTTTCCAATGTATACCACACGATTGTGCTCATTTATAAAGTAATACACACCTGGTTCTTCTGGTAATTCGTGTAACTGATCTGTTGTGATGCCTTTCGGTAATTGGGCTTCTTTAATCCCTTGATTGATAAACAATTTAAGCGCGTCAGGACTATCAAAAGAGTCTAAGATTTTTTCGAATACTTCGACAGTTGCTAATGTGTCATCTAAAGCTCTGTGTCGAGCATCCACTTCTATCCCAAACTCTCGAATTAACGAACCAAGCGAGTAAGACTTTAATCCTGGAAAAGCTCTTCTCGAAAGTTTGACCGTACATAGTTGTCTTTTGGTAAACGTATACCCAAGGCTCCTAAATTCATTTTTGATAAAGGTGTAATCAAATCGGACATTATGTGCAACAAAGATGGCTCCGTCAAGAAGTTCAACAATTTCTTTAGCTATCTCGTAGAATTTTGGTGCTTCTGACACCATCTCCGTTGTAATTCCCGTTATACGTGTGATCTCTGGTGGGATTGATCTCTCTGGATTAACCAAACTACTAAACTGCTTAATACGTTTTTTGCCATCATGAAGTACTATCGCGATCTCTGTAATCTTATCACGCTTAAACATACCGCCAGTAGTTTCAATATCTACAATCGCATAATTTCGCTTAGCCATCTACGCTTCGTGTTTTTATTTCTGGGTTTGATGTCTTGTTTTGCTTTTTCTTGCAAAGAAAATATAAATAATAAGTTTAATACGAACAATTTCGAGCAATCGACAAAGAAGAGTCTTCCAACAGTAGAAAAAATCATACCTGGTGCAGATCGATTGCAGTTGTATATTCCAGATTTACAAGGAAAAAATATTGGATTAGTTGTGAATCATACAAGCCGGGTAGGGAGCCACCATCTTGTGGATACATTATTAAGTTTTGATATAAATATCCATCGTATATTTTCGCCTGAGCATGGATTTAAAGGTGAAGCAGATGCTGGTGAGAAAGTAGAAAACGGTCTGTATAAATCAATACCTGTTGTTTCTTTGTATGGTAAAAATAGGAGACCAAAGAGAGAACAGATTCAAGATCTTGATGTGGTAATTTTTGACATTCAAGATGTCGGTGTTCGTTTTTATACCTATGTATCCACATTGAGTTATGTGATGGAAGAGGCAGCTAAACATAATGTCCAAGTGATCGTATTGGATCGTCCCAACCCCAATGGCTATTATGTCGATGGTCCACTTATGGAGAAGGAATTTGCCTCATTTGTTGGCTTACACAGGGTGCCGGTAGTCTATGGCATGACAATTGGTGAATATGCACAAATGGTCTCAGGTGAAGGTTGGCTAGGCGAGAATCTGAGTTTGGATTTAACCGTAATTCCATGTAAGAACTATGATCACACGATGACCTATGACTTACCCATAAAACCATCTCCTAATCTGCAGAATCTAAATTCAATTTTGTTATATCCTAGCTTGTGTTATTTTGAAGGGTCAAATCTGAGTGTTGGTAGAGGGACAAGTTCTCAATTTCAATTGATAGGCCATCCATCATTAAGTGACAATAAATATTCTTTTGTTCCTGAACCTAATGAAGGTGCGGCTAATCCAAAATTAAATGGAAAGACTTGTTTTGGCATCAACTTGACAGAATTATCCACACAAGAAATTATGAGTAAAAATGAAATTGATTTTTCTTATTTGTTTAATTTCTATAAACAGATGAAAGAAAAAGACGAGCCATTTTTTATAAATAATAATTTCTTTGAAAAATTAATTGGTACTCAATCGTTACGTTCAGCATTGGAAAATAATGTCTCGCTTACAGATTGGAAAAAATCTTGGAAGGGCGATGTAAAACAGTTTAAAGAAATGAGGAAGCAGTATTTATTGTATCCAGATTTTGAATAAAATTTATTTATTCTAGGACCTCTTGCTGTATCAAATCGAGAAGTATTGAGACCAATGTCGTTTAGTTGCCACGTGTTTAAAATTTATACCGCAGCTGCACTTTTGTATCCGTTCTAGAATTTCCACTTATTAAATTATTGCCACTACCAATTTCATTTATATCTATAAACTGACTTCTTGCGATTCTAAATTCAGCAGTTAAATTATAATTGATTTTCCATTTTGAATTTATATAAAAACGAAAACCTTCATTAGAGAAAAAGGGAATGGAAAAACTATACAATAAATCGCTTTCAAACGCATAAATACGGCTGTCAAAATCTGCTGTATTGAAATAGGCAATGCGACTACTCAAATTAAGTTTTCTTGTTCTGTAAAATACATCTTGAGCAATGAGCAGTCCACCAGATCGTTCATCGTCTTCAAATAAAGAAAACTCCAATCTGTTTCGCAATTCGAATTTTCTATTTAATTGGATTTGTTGATTAAAGCGCCATCTGTGTAGCTTAGTAGGGATGAGAATATCTATTGGTGTCTCATTTCCAGAAAGGTTTCTTTCTTTTCTTTCATATCGATATTGGAGGTATGAATTGTATTTGTATCCTGGCGTATATGTAAGTCTAGCCAAATATTCGGTACCCGTTGCAGGACCATCAACTCGAAACCTAACCCATGGGTTTTCCCATTGGTCAAAATAAAGTGAGAATTGCCATTTTTCTGAAGCTTCATAATTAAATCCTACATAAATGCCTTTTTCATTGTTGACCCTAGAACTTTCACCAAAAGCATTTGCAAGCAAGCTCTGATATTCTCTTGAATAATTGCGATATAAAATAGAAATATCTGCTTTTCTATTTAGCGCGATCAATGCGCCGTAAAGTTGTGCCGTACCACTATTGTTACTGTAAGCAGCTTCGCCAAATAAATTTACATTCTTCCATTTGTAAGAATAATCAATACTTGTGTTCAGTAAGGTGTTACCTCTAAATCGGAATAAATTTGCAACAGTGTTTTGGGGATTAAAGGAGCTTTCAAAATTATCTACCACTATGTTGCCAGCAATTTTCAATGGGAATGCTGACAATTCAATACGCCCACCAGTAGTTAATCTTCTTAAAGTATTTTCATCTTCAATCTCAGAGGCTGTTCTATGAAAACCATCCTGACGAATAGAACTGAATTCTACAAATAAGCCATCAGTGTCAGTTGTATCAATGAAAGATATATTTGCATCTTCATTTTTATAAGAAACAAATCCTGTGACATCAAGTGCTTTACTCACATCAATAGTCGTTGCAATTCCTCGCAAGAAAATGGCTTCTCCTCTTGAACTGTATGGCCGTATGATTTGCCCATTTTTTTTAATAGAATTTACCAGTGCACTTTTTGTTCCACCAAAACTATTGTGCACAGTCAATCCTTGTCCAAAATTAAGTGTGTAGTCACCGATGGATAAATCTTTAACGCCTTTTAAAACATTTTTCAAATGGAAGTGAAAGGAATAAAAATCAAAGCCAGTAGTATTGCTTCTTCTGAAAAAAGTCTCTCCAGCATCTTTTTCTGCTGTAAATCCAAATCGCAATCTATTGTCCGTATTGTAGCGATACCTTAGGTAATAATTGGATGGATTGCCTTCAAAGGCTTTTTCACCATTGTCATCTTTCGTTTGACCTTTGACACGTTCAAGTGTTTGCTCATTTCTAATAAAAATTTCATGCTTACCAGATTTCAACATTTCTGCAAATGTCTGCTGATATTGAGAACCGTCTTTGCCAATGGTAATAAAGTCAGACAAGCGGCTTATATTTTTTAAGCTTAGATTAGGAACAGCTTGTAGTTCGTAGATACTGATAAAATCACCGTGCTCTTCTCTATATTCAATGATGGATTGAGATTCAATGTCTGAGAGAAACAACAATTCCTGTAATTCATCATTGGTTGTTTTATTCAGGTGGATCGGGTTACTTAGTCTGTATTCATAAATTTCATATAAAGTATTGAAGTCAAAATTCAAATCACTGTCTAAGTCTTCGATGATAGATTCTATGTAGTCGTCAAGTGATGTGCTTTGGCCATAGCTTGTTGTGATTGTTGCTGCCAAAAGCAAAGAACAAATAAAAGGCTTTATATGATGTAAGGCTTCCTGAACAGTCATGAGCATGCAAAATAAGTATATTTTTCCGCTTAGAATGAGCATTTATTTCTTTTTGGAGATAACAAAATAAATAGGTTAAAGAGTTGATAATCAAATTTATATATGTGGGGACTTATGTTTACTTATCACAAATTAAATGAGCTATTCCTTATAAATGTTAATGTGCATCTGTAAATTCGCAGATTATTTCTACAAAAAAAATAAATTCTTATGGCTAAACACAAACTCGAGTACATCTGGTTGGATGGATATGCACCAACTCAGAATATGAGAAGTAAAACAAAAGTTGTCAATGACTTTAGTGGTAAATTGGAAGATTGCCCAATGTGGTCTTTTGACGGTAGTTCAACTCGTCAAGCTGAAGGCGGGTCATCAGATTGCTTATTGAAACCAGTTGCTATTTATCCAGACCCTGATAGAGTAAATGGATATTTGGTAATGACAGAAGTATTAAATGCTGATGGCACACCACATGAATCCAATGGTCGAGCAACAATTGACGACGATGACAATGATTTTTGGTTTGGTTTTGAGCAAGAGTATTTTATCATGGATACAAAGACTCAATTGCCTCTAGGTTTCCCTGTTGGAGGTTATCCTGCACCACAAGGTATGTATTACTGTTCAGTGGGAGGTAAGAATACCCATGGAAGAGATTTAGTCGAAGCTCATGCTGATTTGTGTATTGAAGCAGGGTTGAATTTTGAGGGCATCAACCAAGAAGTGGCTTGTGGACAATGGGAGTTTCAATTGTTTGCAAAAGGAGCAAAATTAGCAGGGGATGAGTTATGGATTGCTAGATATTTGTTAGATCGTCTGACTGAGGACTATGGATATTATATTGAGTATCACCCAAAGCCTCTAGGTAAAGACATGGACTGGAATGGTTCTGGTATGCACGCCAATTTTTCAAATACAACACTGCGAACAGCAGGTTCTAAAGAGGTATATGAGCAAATATGCGAAGCCTTTAGACCAGTGGTAGACGAACATATAGCTGTTTATGGAGAATTTAATGATCAACGCTTGACTGGTGATCATGAAACAGCATCGATTAACGACTTCAGTTACGGAGTATCTGATAGGGGAGCTTCTATCAGAATTCCGATTGCTACTGTCGAGAGTGGATGGAAAGGATGGTTAGAAGATAGAAGACCAGCCTCTAATGGAGACCCATATAAAATTGCGGGTAGAATCATTAAAACAGTAAAGTCTGCCAATAGCTAAGCCTTAGAAAGAAGGTATTAAAACCCATTTTAAAAGTTAGTATTGACTGGCAAAGTCAAGATAAAGGGGATGTAACTAAATGTTACATCCCTTTTTTGATGGAAATACACCTACTATCTACACATCCATATATAATATATATTAAAGTGTTAATTTCTGATTTATAATAAGTTATATATTCATAAAACTATTATTTAATTTGCCACCACACTACAGAAAGTCTACACCAACCCTACAAAAACTCTACATGTGCAATTGCATTAAAACTCTGCATGTTTAAGTTATCAAACTCTTCGGTTAGAACATTTAACATATTGAAAAATGACTTATATGTTTATAAGTCAGATGGTTATACATATCATAAATCGTCATCTATTATTTACCTATAAGCCGCAGGCTATATGCGTAAGTATTTCACGATTTTTGTATAGTAGTGGGAAAGGTGTATCTAATTGATACCCAAACCATTAAATTGATAATACCGAATTAAAACGAATCTCGTTGAACATGAGTAATATTAACCAGCCTGTTAGATGGACTAAGTCATTGATCCAATTTTCAATGTTTTTAGTCGGAATGACCTTCTTCACCACACCTGCAAATGCCCAAATCCCTCCCGCCGAATTTCCAGTGATTACTGGAACAGGCTTGACAGGTATGGGGGTTTTTAATTGCCCTGTTATGCCAGATTTCAATATCACTGTTTCAGGTGATGTTGATGCCAATGGTGATACTGCCATTCCTGGTCAAGTGCAGACAATTGACAATGGCGGTGCAGGATTCGAGGCAATATTTGGTCAAGTTGATGCAGCAGATAATATTGAAGTTGAAGTTGCCGGAGCTTTCGTAGCTGCTGGAACTCCGATAACGAATACAGTGATAACGACATTGGATTTTATCGGAATGCCTACACCAGCGGGAGAATTTTCTTTCATCATTGCTGATGTGGAGCAAGATCAAGTCCAAATTTGTGCGTTGGATGCCAATGGACAAGCTGTACCTGTTCAAGTAATAGCTGGCTGGCATCAAGCGTCCTTTGATGCAGATAATAGTGATCCAAATACAATACCTCCTACTTGGGATACGGCGACTGGAACATTAGTCGGACAAGAAGGAAATGGCGTTCCACAAACAATTTATCAACCAGCTCTACCAGATAATGAAGCTGGGTCAGCGTGGTTTACCGTAGATATTCCAATAACACAGCTCACCTTTAAGTCTCAAGCGCTTGGTGTTGCACCAGATGATCCATCGCAACATTTTATTTTTGCTTCGACATGCGCAGTGTATGATATTGCTCTCGTTAAAGAGTTAACGTCTTCTCCGACTGATATAGCTCCAGGAGATAATGTTGATTTTAACATTACGGTTTGTAATCAAGGAAATGTTGATTCAGGCCCTATAGAAGTTACGGATATCATTCCTGCTGGTATGACGCTTAGTACATCTGATGCTAATGGTTGGACAGGACCCTTGTTAGGGCCTGTGACAAATACGACCGGCAACATAACTCCTGGCAATTGTGAAATAATTCCAATTCAATTGACTATAGAGCCAACATTCACCGGTACGACAATTACCAATAATGCAGTAATCTCAGCAGACAATGGTGACGATGTCGATTCAGATCCTAATATCAATGTGATGCTTGATGACTTAGCAGATGATGACTCCTTCGCTGAAACAGATGGAGGTGATGATGAAGATCCAGAACAAATCACAGTGGTTCAGACATTTGACCTAGCGCTGATCAAGGAGGTTGTAACTCCTGGTCCATATATGCCTGGCGATGATGTCACCTATACAATAACAGTTTGTAACCAAGGAACACTTGCAGGAACAAACATTCAAGTCACAGATTTCATTCCAACAGGAATGACACTTAGTCCTATTGATGGTAATGGTTGGACTGGTCCCTTAACAGGTCCTGTTTCTAACGTCATCGCTTCTTTGCCAGTTACTACGTGTCAAACTTTGGATATAGTACTAAGAATTGATCCTACATTTTCAGGAACCATGCTATCGAATAATGCTGTGATTTCTCAAGATAATGGGGATGATGTGGATAGTGACCCTGCAGTGTTTGCAATGGTAGATGACTTTGCTGATAATGATGATTTTACTGAAACGGATGGTGGCGATGATGAAGACCCAGAGCTTATTGAAGTTGAACAGAGTTATGATCTTGCATTAATAAAGGAAGAATCATCAATGGGGCCTTATGCACCTGGTGATGATGTGACATTTACGATCACAATTACAAATCAAGGATCATTAGATGCAGGTGCAATAACAATCACTGACTTTATACCAGCAGGAATGATGTTGAGTGCAGCTGATGGGAATGGATGGGCAGGTCCTCAAGTTGGACCAGTGACAAATGCGCTGACAGGTCCGATAGCAGGTGGGACAACAACTGTTGATATCGTATTGACAATTGACCCAACTTTTATGGGAGAAAGCCTGGTTAATTTTGCAGAAATATCTTCTGATAGTGGTGATGACGTTGACAGTGCTCCAGATGCAACCAATGGAAATGATGCTGGAGGAGCACCTAATTCTCCATCGGACGATGTGGATGCTGGAGATGGAACAGGTACTCCTGGTGATATGGTGGCAGCAACGGATGAAGATGACCACGATCCTGAAATGATTATGATCGGTCAGATGTATGATTTGGCTCTCATAAAAGAAGAAACCTCAGTTGGACCGTATCAACCAGGAGATGATGTCACTTATACAATTACAATTGAAAATCAGGGAACAATAGATGCAGGTACCATAACAATAACAGACTTTATTCCGAGTTTCATGACTCTATCTGCAGTTGATGCAAATGGTTGGATAGGTAATCCTCAAGGTCCTGTGACCAACACATTGACTGGTCCTGCAGTAGGCAGTTCTACTACTCTTGATATAGTGTTGACAATTGATCCTTCATTTGGCGGAGGTCAGCTGATAAATATTGCTGAAATCTCTGCAGATAGTGGAGACGATGTAGACAGTACTGCCGATGGAGTTAATGGTAATGATGGTGGTGGTGGTCTCAACACGCCTGCTGATGACGAATTAAATGGCGATGGTACTGGACCTGTAGGCGGAGGAGTAGCCGGAACTGATGAAGATGATCAAGATCCAGAAGACATAACCGTACAAATATTTGATCTCGCTTTAGTGAAATCTTTGGATGCTTCAACACCAGGACCATTTATGCCGGGTGAAGCTGTGACTTTCGAATTGGAAGTGTTTAACCAAGGGACGCTAGATGCTTTTAGTGTAGGATTGAGTGATATAATTCCATCAGGATTAACCTTGGCAGATTCTGATTGGACTGCGTCTGGATCAAGTGCAACACTAATTACACCAATCGCATTTATACCAGTTGGTGGATCAGCAACAACGACAATTACATTTGTAGTAGATGCAAACTTCGCAGGTACTTCAATTACGAATGATGCAGAAATCAGCGCTGCTGACGATGATACTAACTCAGGAAATACACCGCCAACAGATGTGGATAGTACACCTGGAGATAATGCCACACCAGTGGATACCGCTAATAATGACGATACTGTGGACACAGCAGGAGGTGACGATCAAGATCCAGAAACAATCGTGATAGAGCAGCCTGATCCAATTTTTGATTTAGCATTAACTAAAACATTAAATGCAGCGACGCCAGGACCATTTATGGAAGGCGATGTGGTGACCTATGATATAGAAGTCATAAATCAAGGGGCAACAAATGCTTTTAATGTTGGAGTAATCGATTATACTCCTTCAGGCTTGACCTTAGCAGATGGCAATTGGACAGTATCTGGAGCAACTGCCGCATTAAATAGTCCGATTCCATTTATAGCTCCAGGTACATCTGAGACAGTAACAATAACATTTGTTATTGATGCAGGAACAGCAGGAAGCACTTTAGTGAATGATGCAGAGATAAGTGCCGCTGATGATGACACTGATCCTAATAACGCACCACCAATGGATGTTGATAGTGCACCAGGAGATAATGGTACGCCAGTAGATACAGCAAATGATGATGATACTGCCGACACAATGGGAGGAGATGATCAAGATCCAGCAGAGATTACAGTAGGAGATGTTGATCCAATTTTTGATTTAGCATTAACAAAATCATTGAGTGCAGCCACGCCAGGACCATTTATGGAAGGCGATGTTGTGACCTACGATATAGAAGTTATAAATCAGGGAGCAACAAACGCATTTAATGTAGGAGTAATCGATTATATTCCAGCAGGCTTGACCTTGGTAGATGCCAATTGGACGGCATCTGGAGCAACTGCCGCATTAAATAGTCCGATTCCATTTATAGCTCCAGGTACATCTGAGACAGTAACAATTACATTTATAATTGATGCAGGAACAGCAGGAAGTACTTTGGTGAATGATGCAGAGATAAGTGCCGCTGATGATGACACTGATCCTAATAACGCACCACCAATGGATGTTGATAGTGCACCAGGAGATAATGGTACACCAGTAGATACAGCAAATGATGATGATACTGCTGATACAATGGGAGGAGATGATCAAGATCCAGCAGAGATTACAGTGGGAGATGTTGATGGCTTATTTGATTTAGCTATTGCTAAAACATTAAATGCAAAT
>CALLFA010000182.1 GCA_937997635.1 uncultured Saprospiraceae bacterium
TTGACAAGGATTTTGTTTAAAGTAGCGTGAGAGTGACTTGAACACTCGACCTCAGCATTATGAATGCTGCGCTCTAACCAGCTGAGCTACCACGCCGTAAGTGTGGTGGCGAAGCGCCTGTCCCGATCTTTTATCGGGAAGCTACCACGCCGAAGAAGTGGTGGCGAAGCGCCTGTCCCGATCCTTTATCGGGAAGCTACCACGCCGTTTCAAGTGGAGGCGAAGCGCCTGTCCCAAAATTTATCCTCGCAATTATCTGCGGGATTTTCGGGAAGCTACCACGCCTTAAGTGGTAGCGAAGCGCCTGTCCCGAATTTATCCTCGCAATTTATCTGCGGGATTTTCGGGAAGCTACCACACCGTTTCAATTTTGTGGCGAAGCGCCTGTTCCACATTTATTTCTTTTTCTTGCTGCCTTTGTCAGCAATTTTGTTTGCAAGTTCATCGTCTATCAAGACACGGCCACAGTGCTCACAAGCAACGACTTGCTTGCGCTGTCCGATCTCAATTCTCACTTGTGGCGGTATTCGTGCAAAACAACC
Organism: uncultured Saprospiraceae bacterium; assembly: GCA_937997635.1. Lineage (GTDB taxonomy): Bacteria > Bacteroidota > Bacteroidia > Chitinophagales > Saprospiraceae > CALFUK01. Next base: position 543 of record CALLFA010000182.1, read on the forward strand.
TCCGCAAGCTTCTCTCTTAATTGTCACTACAGCCAAGCCGTTTCTGTATCTTTCACGAATGCGTTGGTATGAAGCAAGTAAACGTTCTTCTACGTTTTTTTGCTCCGCCTTTGATGCCTTGATGAGAGATGCCTCTTCTTTATTTGTTTTGCTTAATATCTTTTCTAGTTCAACTTTCTTGTCTTCAAGATCTTTTTTCTTTTGGTCAATCTTCTCTGAAGCAGCTTTCTTTATGTCTGACTTCACTTCTTTGATCTTATCCGCCTCTCTGATCTTTTTTTCTGACAACTGAATCTCCAACTTCTGAAGTTCAATCTCCTTAGTCAATGCATCGTATTCACGATTATTCTTTACCTCTTCGAGCTGTTTTTCGTAACGTTCGATCAACTGCTCAGATTCCTTGATGTTTGCTTTGTGCTGTGCTATTCTGTTTTTAACCTCATCAAGACTACCTGTCGTTTTCTCTAGTCTCGTTTCAAGACCGACAATCTCATCTTCTAAATCTTTTACCTCGATTGGTAGGGCACCTTTGAGAATCTCTATTTGATCAATCTTAGAGTCGATCAATTGAAGACTGTAGAGTTCAGTCAGAGTGCCTTCTATGCTTTTTAATTTCGTAGCCATATGGTTGAAATTTAGAAATATTTTATCGGATTAGTTGCAACTGATGTACAAAAGAGTGCAAAATTACTAAATTTTTTCTTCAAAATCTCGTGTAAAAGGTCAATTGTGAACTGTTCGCTCTCAAAATGGCCAATATCTGCGATAATTATCTCACTATTGCTCTCAAAGAACTCGTGATATTTGAAATCTGCACTGATGTACATATCCGCTCCTTGGCGGACAGCATGAGACAAAAAGGAAGACCCTGAACCCCCACAAACAGCTATTTTCTGGATATCCTGCTTGAGTAAGGTAGTATGTCTAATGGTCCCCGTTTTCATTTTATCTTTGATGTACTGCAGACATTTTGTTGGTGACAGTGCAGTTGGCAATGTGCCTATAGCCCCTAATCCTGCTTCCATAGTCGAATCGTCCTTTTTTGCCAATATTTTGACATCATTGAGCTCCAAACGCTTGCACATCTCCATCGATACGCCATTTTTAAGTACATTATCTAGATTCGTATGTATGGCATACAATGCAATGTCATGCTTAATGGCTTTAATGATCGCCCTCTCTATATAATGATATCCATTTACCCGTTTTAAGCCACTGAAAATGATGGGATGGTGAGAGACGACCACATTACATCCTTTTTCAATTGCTTCGTCGATCACTGCCTCAGTGGCATCCAAAGATATCATAACACCTGTGATGTCCCACTCAAATTTACCCGTCAGTAAACCAGCATTATCGTACGACTCCTGAAGTCGAAGTGGTGCGATAGTTTCCAGATGATCCGTTAAGTCTTTAATCTTCATGGGATAGTTTTTGAATGCGAGCAATGATGTTACTTGTGCTTATGCCTTTCTTAAATGACAATATTTTTACTTCTCCTCCAGCTTCTTCGATAAAGTCCTTGCCAATCATATCTTCAATGTTATAATCGCCGCCTTTGACTATGACATCTGGAATTAGCGTGGTGATTAATTCCATAGGTGTATCTTCTGAAAAACAAATCACCATATCTACAGATCTCAATGCATGAAGGACTGCTGCCCTGTCTTCCAAAGATTGGATAGGTCGACCATTTCCTTTTAATTTTTTGACAGATGAATCTGAATTCAAACCAACAATAAGGCGATCTCCCAACTCTTTAGCTTCTGCCAGATATTGCGCATGTCCGGCATGAAAAACATCGAAGCAACCATTAGTAAATACAACCTTATCTCCGAGTTGTTTCCACATATCCACTTCTTGTTTTGCAAGCGTTTTATCCGTCAATAGTTTTCTCTGGTTCACAGCTACTTTCTATTTAACATTGGCATGAAAATTAAAGATAGGATACCGAAAACGACATTCCCAAACACCATAATGGCAAAATAAATGATGTTGGCAAATGAAAATCCTTCAATCGAATCGATCTTGAAAATGCTCAATGCCTCCATGACCATAAAATGATAACTTCCCATTCCTCCAGGTGAAGGAAATAATATACCGAGTGTACCAAATATAAATGTAATCAGACCTTCACGAGGTCCCAGATGCGCCGTTGGTTGAAATGAATAAAATGTTAAATAGGTCATCAGATAATAACAGACCCATATCCCAATGGAGTACACAACAAAGCGTGGAATAGACTCAATATGTTTTATGGAAATCAACCCATCCTTAAAACCCACGATTAAACTTTTCAGCTTTTTGAAAATGGCAGATTCCAAGAAAGCGTTGCTCCTTAAAATGAAAAATGCAATTACTATAAACCCAACCAAGCCAATACCGAGATAGCTTAGATTTAGTGAAGCTAGTTTGTCTTCTAAATGGAGATTTTCAGAGACGTAAGACCCCAGTGGTCCTATTGAGAAGGGTAGAGTCACAGCGAGGAAAATCAACAAACAAAGAACGTCCACCAGTCGATCTGTGACAATCGTACCCAATGTTTTTTCCAAAGGCACATTGTCATATTTGGAATAGAAACCTGCACGCAATACTTCTCCAAGGCGTGGTACTCCGAGATTTGCAAAATAGCCAATCATGATTGCCATAAATGCATTTTTAAATGTTGGTGCATATCCCAATGGTCGGATAAGCATTTGCCATCTCCATGTCCTGAACACATTACTAATCATATAAATGAAAAGAATGGTAATGAGCCACCACCAATTTGCTGTTCGAAAATCCCCAGCAACTTTTGACAATAAACTACAATCTCCTTCAGCGTTTCCTCTAGACAGACAGTCTTCTAAATACTTTGCAGATTGACTTTGATAAAGAAAGTATAAGATGATGGCACCTACCGATGCAAATACCAAAAATTGGATGAGTTGTTTGAGTGTCTGATTCAATTAATTCTCTTCGTTGTAATACAGTTTATAAAATTTTTTACCATCATCATCGACACCTCTTTCGATCATATTTCGATTTCCATGAATATAGATATGAAAGTTCTTGTCCAATTTCAACACGCTTTTAAATACTTTTGATTGATTTTTAACAGCAGCATTGCTTACAGTGAAATCTTCTTTTAGCCGCACATCACGTTCATTTTCGAAATCTTCTTTGTAGTCTTGAAAATCTGAAATGACTCTTTCGTCTTTGAAAATTCTGCGTTCATACTCCTCAGCATTAAAATCACCTTCGTGGGTTAAAAATTCTAATGAACGATTCATGATGGTTGCTTCTTCTGCCTTATCGGTTTCATATATCGGCTTCATGCGCTCTTGGATGAATTGCTTGGTCGCTTGGATGTAATTTTTAGTGTGGTAAAAATCATCTGTCCGTTCTTTTAAGCCAAGAAAATCGGTTTTCCAAAAAAGGGCTTCACTTCCTTTGTTTACATTATCAACAGCGCATATTTTATAGCCTTGCTCTTTCTCGGTGTTAAAAATCACACATCCTTTATCCAATTTTGAAGACGCAATGCCTTGGAGCACTTGTACATCAATGGAATGTTCACCAGTAGCTAATGAAAAAATGGATTGAAGCGTTTCCGCTTTTACCAAGCAAATGGCATCTACGAGTTCATCTTCTACTAAGACATCTTTGATATAGGAGACGAAGAGATCCCCGTCTTTGATGTTGGCATGCTGCGATGAATCAAAAAGCAAATTGGCAATCTGAATCGACTGAGCAGCTATGCTGGCCGGGTGTTCAAATATGCGATCAATGCATGCGGCTAATGGTGCATGGTGTTCTTGTTGATTAAATGTAAAAAATGACGGTTCTTTGTAGTAGTCAAGCATCATCCCAAGCAGTAAATCCTCAGTGTAGGATTCATTAATTGAGGTTAGTTCTGCCGAAAAATGACATGAACTCTTCTCAACAGGATCTATGTGATGGATAATGAGTGCTTCTAAAGCAGCATCTATCCGGTTAATCATAAACTTCGATTGTAATTATTAGAAAAATAAAAGGATGACTAAAGCTGATATCACAGATAAGCCCAATCCTGTAATGAAAATATTAAACGCATTTCGCACAGTTGTCATTTTCTGACCAAGCCTTTTTCCTGTATAGAAAAGATCATCCGCCATAAATTCTTTAATGTCATCCGCATTGGTGAGTGCTTGTTTCATATAGGGCAAATATTCAGAGCGTTGCATGGTGAAAATATTTCCAAAAAAGAAAGGGCTAAAATTCTTCCCTTGCTCCATTTTTTCTTTTCGAATCACTTCAAAATTACCAGGCTTAAGTACAAGTGTTGCCATGAAAATGGTAATCAAGCTGGTGATGATCATAATCGCTAAAGGAATGCCAAGCCGAGATTGTAAAACGAATTCTCTATTAGCTGAAGCAAGTGGCAGTAAAAAGGTAACCATCAAAGCATTTAAGGTTAAGAGCGTATTTGCTTTATTGTCAGCAATATTTGTTAATTCAATATTATTCCGCAGAGCAGTCCTGATGATGTTGGTGACATCTTTTGAAGAACGAACGATTGACTTTTTGGATTTGGCCATAATGCAAATATACCCAACGGATTTGAGTATGAGCTATTAACTATGCGGCCATTTTTTCAAGATCAAGGCGTAAAACGTAGGGATAGTGGTGCTATTACGAGGCTTTGCAAAGCAGATATTGATAAAATGGGCAGTAGTAACTGGGTCACACTCAAGTGCGCTGGGTACATATACATCGTTCAGTTCTTAAAAGCAAAAGAGGAGTCGCTTCGTAAAAAACAACTCCTCTTCTTTAAAGTTACACAGAGATTTATTTCATTTCTATACTATTGACATGCTTGGATGAAAGCATGGAAAATAGCTTGGGGCTCGACTTCGAATCCTGGAGTCATTAATATATATTCTCCTGCATGGTGATCAACTGTAGATCCACTAGCAATGATTCGATTGGTTTCTATTCCTATAATTGCTGTTTCTGTATTTGTAATCAATGTATTATCCGTATGGATTTTATAATCAACACAATCAGCTGGACATGACTCTACAGCAATATTATCTAAATATATTTCATCAGCATTGAGGGATCCATTAGACACAAATCTTAAAACACTTGTTGATGTTAATTGAGAAGCATCTATTTCAATTGTTTCCTGATAGATGACATTATTCGTAAAATCAGTACCTGCTACAAACTCTTCTAATATGGAAAAACTTGTACCACCATCATTTGAAAATTCAAAAAAGAATGACTGTGGAGCATTAAAACTGACTGACTGAAATTCGAAACTAATGTTTAGCAAGGCTACTTGTGAAAGATCTAAAACAGAACTTACAATTGCTGAATTAATGCCTGAGTCATCTCTTATTCTCATTGAGTATAACCCTTGTGGACTCAAGGTAGACATGACTCGTTCTGCATCAAGATTTCCACTGCCTGCTGGTGACCAAATGCCACTGCCTGTTTCAAAGTTTTCAAAATCAATATTCGTACATGAGCTTTCTGCGGTGTCACAGATACCGTTTTGATTAAGATCTAAGTCTGGCGTACCACATCCGCACACCCCAGAGGCGACTTTCAGTGGATCATTTGGACAACCATCTTGACAATCAATCATACCATCACCATCAGCGTCTTGTGTGTCAGAAATACCACAACCACAGATGCCTGCCACTATTTTTAGTGGATCATTAGGACATCCATCTATACAATCTGGTGTACCATCAAGATCAGTATCAACAGTGTCAGACTCACCGCAACCACAAATCCCAGGTTCTGTTTTATTGACATCATTAGGGCATCCATCTAAACAGTTAGGAGTGCCATCCAGATCATTATCATCCGTGTCAGATACACCACAACCACAAATCCCAGGTTCTGTTTTATTGACATCATTAGGGCATCCATCTAAACAGTTAGGAGTGCCATCCAGATCATTATCAGCTGTGTCAGATACACCGCAACCACAAATCCCAGGCGCTATTTTATTGCCATCAAGTGGACAGTCATCTATACAATCAGGAGTGCCATCCGAATCAGTATCTTCATCAGAATTACCACATCCACAAACCCCAGGTTCCGTTTTATTTGGATCTGTCTGGCAATTATCAAGGCAATCAACAGTGCCATCTGAATCCGAATCTGAATCCGAAGAACCACACCCACAAATCCCAGGCTCTGTTTTAAACTGATCATTCGGACATCCATCTATACAATCTGGTGTGCCATCTGAGTCAGCATCTGCTAAATCAGAAACACCACAGCCACAAATTCCAGGGGCTATTTTTGCAGGATCAATAGGGCATAAATCTAAACAATCGACAGTACCATCAGCATCTGCATCAGCCACATCTGAAAAGCCGCAGCCACAAATTCCGACGGCTATCTTAAGAGGATCATTAGGACAATCATCCAGACAATCATCTGTACCATCATTATCCGTATCTGTTGGAGGCAAAAGCGTCCCAACACAGTTACAAGAAGTATCAACTATATCATTTACTGTACATGGATCCCCATCATCACAAGGAAAGCCAAAGTTTCCTTTTTGGATGGAGAAAAAGTCATCAATTGCGCCTGTCTCTCTCACGAATTTGATATCCATCTGACTACCATTTACTTCCATTACAGTTGATCCTAAAGATCTTGCTGAATAGTGAAACACGGGGTGGTCAAAACTTCCATTCGATATTCGGCCAGCGCTTCCAGTCGTGATATACACACTACCTGGAAGGCACAAGTCTTTCTGATAAGTCCCATCACCTGATATCTGACCATCGCCAAACCCATTCGGGCCTATTGTATGGATATTTGGATCGAATGTGGTAGAATTGCCATAATGGCCATTTATAAAATATGATCTTTCGTAAGAGTGACTATGTCCAGATAAAACCAAATCAACCCCATATTGCTCTAACATGGGAAGGAAATTTTCTCTCATATCATGCATGGCTCCAGCAGAGTCATTCCGATTATCGGAATCGTGAGATCCTTTAGTATAGGCTGGATGGTGCCAAAAGGCAACAATCCATTCTTGCGTCGTACTTTGAATATCTAACTCTGCCCAATTAAACATTGCTCCACCTACTGATCGATCAGTCTCATAAGATTCTAGTACTATGAAATGTATATTGGCATAGTCAAAAGAATAATAGGCTTCTGTTCCTGAAGGAACACCACCTGCTTCTCCATTTGTAGGGAAATCGTATATCTCATAATAAGGACCAGTTTGCGTGTTTGAATCTGCTGCTCTTCCATCGTGGTTTCCAAGGCAAGACCATGAAACTGTATTCTTTATTATGTCTTCATACATATTTTCAAACACGGCACCTTGAAATTCTTCGTCAGTGCCATCATTATAAGCATTATCACCTAAGAACAACATCATGTCAGTGTGGTCTGTGCCTATGTAATTATAATAAGCATCTCTAACAGCTCTCGCATTATTATTGCCAGTACCCGGATCACCTAAAATCCAAGCAGTGACTGGTTGTACAGTCCCATGAGGAGGTGCTGTGATAAAATATTGATCTGCTGCAGCTGGAAGAATTGTTGTACTACCATCTTGCAAAAAATAAAAATACTGCCTGTTTGGATTCAATCCAGTTATTTCTATTTCGTGATCTGTTTTTAATACTGGGTCTGATGCTGTGTTTACAGCTGTATTTTGAGACAATCCATATCTAACTGTCGATTGCGCAGGGTAGGATGTTCTCCACTTTACAACTGCAGAGCTTGGTGTAAGTTTTTGAATATAAGGCCCTCTGGTAATAGGAGCTTGTGTAGATACTGCCATATCAAAGCTCACATCAGAGCTAGTATTCGATCGTTGGTGTACTTCTACCACCATGGTATTATTCCCAGTTACTAAATCTGATGGGGAGAATTGAAAATTACTGAGTACGTTGTCTCCATTATTGGCATCGGCGAAAGTGAAGTAGTCAGGATTTGGGGTATTTATGTTAACTCTATGAATCTCAGTTCCATTCAGATAAACAACTGCACCATCGTCATAGATTAAATCAGCATCATACATTGGAGATGATGCAGGATTTGCAACGTTAAAATCTAATCTAAAGTAAGCAGTTACCAAATTAGTACCGTTGGCTGAATCGTTAATCACTGTTGCTTCGTCACCATCGCCATACCCAAGCTGTCCTGGACCTGAAGCCCAAGAACTGTCGTCGTAGTCAGCATCAAAAAAGTACCTACCCATGATCTTAGGTGGTTCATCACCTAGGTCATAATATTTCCAGACAGAGCCAAAATCAATTACGTTAGTTTGGGCGTAGATTCCTTGTGTCAGGACACAAAGAAATAAGAATAAAATGTGGTGTTTTTTCATTTCAGATTCAGTTTTTTATAAAGAGCATCCAATTCAAGTCTTAGTGCTTTCATTGGTTTTGAGTGGGCATACCTTGCAGGTAAACCATCAATCTCTTTAAACGCAGACATTATATCTTGCTTTGATTTTTGTAAATTCTTATTTGAGTAATATAATTGAGCTCGTTTGAGTAAAAATCTTTCTTTTCTATTCGACTTGTTTAAAAGGGTTGTTGTTGTTCTTATGGCATTTTCATAGTCTTCTAATTTGACGTAGAGATTTATTGTTTTATCAATAAACAAAGGCAGTTCACCTAAGTCTTCCATTCCATTTTGCAACACTTCTATCGCTTTATGCTTTGCTTCGATGGTGTTTATAGAGTCTAACGCTTGCACGTATTCTATATAGTGTTCTGTAATGCGTTTTGTGTTTTTACGTATGGCTTGTTCTGCGTCTTGAGCAGCTCTTTCAAATTCTTTCATGTCAAAAAGAATTCTTCCTCTAAGCCTGTAGGAACTAGAATTTTCAGGATTTAAGGCTATTGCTTCGTTTATACTCTCTAGTGCGAAATCCAATTTTTCCAACTGATGCCACGCTTTAGCATAACTTATGTAGACCACTGTAGAAGGTCCAGACAACTCTTCTACTTTTTCAAAGTCTCTGATTGATTTTAAATAGTCTTGATGTTGAAAATATAATGTTCCTCTTTTTACGTATAAGCTATCCTTGTCTGGGTTTTGTTGGATCTCATTCGAAACAGCCTCAATACGTGTATCAAGCTCCCCATGAGCCAATCCATTCAATTGAAATTGACTAATTAGGCAAATGATGAGAATACACGGGTAGTACTCTCTTATAGTCTTGAATAACGACACTATAGGATTAAGGTTTATGCATTTCAAAATACCC
>CALLFA010000183.1 GCA_937997635.1 uncultured Saprospiraceae bacterium
GGCTGATTATCAAGTGTTTTCGACATTAGATACTTTTTCTTTCGTGTGTAAAATAGACGATTTCATGTATTATCTATAATATTAACCGCTTTTATCTTGGCTTGACAAATGCTTCCCAAAAGCATCCATTTCGGCATAAAAGTCCTCTCCAAATTTACGAATGATGGCTTCTTTCAGAAATTGATAGACCGGTATTTTCAATTTTTCGCCTAATTGACAGGCGGCACTGCAGATGTCCCATTCATCGTAATCCATGCGTTGTAGGCCAGACTGGTGGTTCGAACTCATGCGTATGGGGTAGAGATGACATGAGATTGGTTTACGAAGGCTTGACTTGCCTTTCTTATAGGCTTGTTCGATGCCGCAATGGGCAATCCCGTTCTTATCTTTAGTCATAAACACACAAGCTTTGTCTGGCATTAACTCTGTACCAACATCGCGCATGCCTTTATAATAGCTGTGAAAGCCTTTGTCTTTGATTCGTTCTTGATGAGATTTAGGTAGAAATGTTAGTATCCGCTCTAAATCATTGTCTATGAGATCAATTTCTTCATCTGTCAATGGAGCACCATAATCACCTTCCCAACAGCAAGCACCTTTGCATTTTGTAAGGTTGCAGACAAAGGATTTCGTGAATAATTTTCTTGATATAAGAACACCTTGTATGATAACCATGTTGTTAAATGTAACACTTGTTTTTCAAGTAAACATATGCGAATTGTTCACTTGGATAGATTCAGGAAAACACTCAGGTATATATGCTTGAAAAATAGTAACTTCGCGGCATTATAATCCATAAATATTTTAGAAACAATTAATGAATTCACTTAAGCAAAAATTCTTCGAAAAATCTTCGGCTCTTCGTACTGAAATACGCGCATACCTCAAAGAGAATGGAGATACGAAAGTAGACGAAGTCACCCTAAAACAAGTCTTTGGAGGCATGAGAGGTGTCAAGAGTATGATTTGGGAAACATCTAAACTAGACCCTACAGAGGGCATCAGATTTAGAGGATATTCCATTCCTGAGTTGAGAGAGAAACTGCCTAAACGAGAAGGGGATAAAGAACCATTGCCTGAAGCCCTGTTTTGGTTGATGCTTGTAGATGAAATTCCAAGTCAAGAAGAAGTCAACTGGTTGAGTGATGAATGGGAAAAAAGAAATAATATACCACAACATACATACGACTTATTAGACAACCTTCCAGCTGAGACACATCCGATGACTCAGTTAATCGCGGCGTTGTCTTCATTACAATCAGAAAGTGTCTTCTCAAAGCGTTATGCTGATGGGATGTCAAAATCCGACTATTGGGATGCGACATTTGAAGATGCGATGAACTTGATAGCGAAATTGCCATTGGTAGCTGCATACATCTACCGAAAGACGTATCACAATGGCGATCATATTGCACCAGACAATTCATTGGATTGGGCCGGTAATTTTGCACATATGCTCGGTGTTTCAGATAGCGATGATTTCAAAAGTTTGATGAGATTGTACTTGACCATTCATGCAGATCATGAAGGTGGTAATGCCTCTGCGCATACGGTACACTTAGTTGGATCAACATTGGCTGATTCATATTTATCATTGGCTGGTGGCATGTGTTCTCTGGCTGGTCCATTGCACGGATTAGCCAATCAAGAAGTCATTAAGTTTATTTTTGAGTTAGTAGAGACAGTCGGTACTGATACACCTACCAATGAGCAAGTGGCTGATTTTGTCCAACAAACATTGGATAACGGAAGAGTTATCCCTGGCTACGGACATGCTGTACTGAGACAACCAGATCCTAGATTTACAGCTCAGCGAATATTTGCTGAAGAGTACATCAAGAGTAGTACCTATGTCAATATTGTTTGGCAATTGTTCGAAGTTGTGCCAGGTATTTTGGATGCTCTGGGTAAGGTGAAAAATCCTTGGCCAAATGTTGATGCACATTCAGGAGCAATCCTTGTCCATTATGGATTAAGGGAGTACACTTATTATACGGTACTGTTTGGAGTGTCAAGAGCGTTGGGTGTGTTGTCATCTCTAGTGTGGTCGAGAGCACTTGGTTTCCCATTAGAAAGACCAAAGTCAATGACTTACGAATCGATAAGAAGCTTTGTAGAAGAAAATGCATAACAAATGAATCTGCCAGAAAATTTAAGTTACACGAAAGAACACGAGTGGGTAATGATTAGTGATGACAAAGCCACTGCGACAATAGGCATTACCGATTTTGCCCAATCTGAATTGGGAGAATTGGTCTATGTAGAAGTGGATACTGTAGGAGAGGTGGTTGACAAAGACGAAGTGTTTGGGACTGTAGAAGCCGTCAAAACGACCTCTGATTTGTTTATGCCCGTCACAGGTAAAATAGTAGAATTTAATCCAGCATTAAATGAAGACGAAGGAGACAATCCAGGTCTTATTAATGAAGACGCCTATGGAGAAGGTTGGATTGTAAAAATTGAAATTACCAAGCCAGAAGAGCTAGAAGAGTTGCTGACAGGAGACGCATATAAGGCTTTGATTTCATCATAATGTGATTTATTGATTGACAATAATTAACTATTGAATCATAAGACCAATGCCGCTCTATGATTTAATGATACATTTTAGAAGCATAGTCGAGTACATACATATTCCGTACCTAACGGCACGGCAAATACATTCAATTAATTACACTACCCACATGTTGTCCCCACGGGACAATTATTAACCCACATCGCGCACTCACTAAAAAAGAACACTAGTCTTGGCTCTCCCCTATTTTTAAAAATAATCATTTCAATAAGGTAAGATTTGAAAGAAGATTTCGAGTAGTAATAAAATCAAGTTGAATTTTAATTTATTGCTACGTAGAAAATCTTATTTACAATGTT
>CALLFA010000184.1 GCA_937997635.1 uncultured Saprospiraceae bacterium
GTGTCAGAATGTTTCATAATGTTGACTATGGATTCTTTAAAAATCAAATATGCTGCCTGTCGGACACTGGGAACTATTTTTTGTGCATCAGAAACAGTTGTTGTTTGGAAATCGAAACTGATTTCTTTGTTAGGAAGGTTATCTTCTAAAAAGTCTAACATTCGATCTTTAAGGTCTAGAATAGTATCTCTTCTAGAATCAATAGCCCAAACTGTATCTCTCATTTGTTCCATAGCTTGGCGACTCTTGATTGCTATTTGCTCAGCAATTGGCTTAGAATCCTGATCAACAAAATCCTCTAACAACTCTGATTGCATAGCAATTCCAGTCAGTACCGTGCCCACATCATCGTGAAGGTCTTTTGAAATTTTATTTCTAAGTACTTCAAGTTCTTGTTGCTTAGCAAGTTTGTTGGCATACTTGATCCGTTGATAATAGAATATACTCCCAATTAGCAAAAGAAAAATTAAACTCTTTGCTAAGAAAGTATCCCACCATGCTGATTTGATATTGATTCCCATTTGGAGTATTTGCTTTGACCATTGCCCTCCATTTCCAGAAGACGATATTTCTAAGGTATAGTTATCTGGTAGTAGGTTATAGAACGCCAGTGTATGATCAGTTCCATGGTCAACCCAATCTTCATCTTGAGGTAACAATCGATATCGATATTTACAGTCCTGTTGAGCTACGAAAGTAAAATTAGATAAGGCTATGTCAATGTCATTTTCATAGTAACGAAGATTGAGTTGAGTGTTTTGATTTGACTTGTCTTCTCTAATGTGTTTGGAGCCATTGACAAAAATATCTGTGATGACAACGTCATTAGGTCTCATACTTTTTGACATTTTTAAGGGGTCGATCACAGACAGTCCTTTGTAACCTGAGAAATAAATCTTGCCTTGAAGTTTCGCGACAGGGCTTGGCGATTTTAGTGTTGCACCTCCGACGTTTTTTGTGTAATGCAGTGAAGACTGGTCTGAAGCCTTGTCGTACCTGATGATACCCCTATGGGAAGCTAGCCAAAATATCCCCGTAGGCTCTTCTACGATCCATCTGAAAGCTGCGATTTGGTAACGATCATTGAGGTCTAATAATGCTAAGGACTGATCGTTTGGGTCATATCTGTAGACTTTGCCATTTATAATTCCCCATATATTTTTATCATCATCTTTATAGAAATGCGAATAGACTGACCTAGAAAGATTTTCATCATTATATGATAGATTTGTCCTTGTTACTTTACGGTCATAAGACACGAGGGCAAGTCCTATGTCCATGCCAACAATGATTTGTTTATTAACAGGGTCGTCTATAATGTCCAGCACATTTACAAATTTCCCAGACACACTGTCTTGTGCTAACTCAAATACATTGGTGGCTTCTTTTGTGTCTGGATTAATGTGCTTTAATCGTCCCCAGTGATCGATCATCCACAAATGTCCTCTGTCGTCAGAGATGATTTTGTGAATGAGTCTGAGACTATTATTTTGATCATCTAAGATTAAATGATTAGGGTAAGTATGAATGAGTTTTGAGTTTTGCTTATCATAGTGATGTAGAGCAGATTCAGTAGACACCCAAAGTTCAGACTTAGAAGTTGGGAGGGTACCCCATGTCTGCACACCAGGTTTCGAATCGAGTATGGGATAACTAAATCTCTCATCTTTAGGATTGAATTCTGTCAGTCCAGCCGAAGTGGAGATGATTAATTTTCCATCATCAGTTGGCTGTATAGCAAATATGCCATTATCGGGCAATGGTTGTGCTTGTTCATCCTCTGCTAGATATGTATTGAATTCTTGCAACTGAGAGGAACAGAGCTGTAATGAGTTAGAACCTAACCATAATGATCCATTCTGGTCAAAGGAAATATGCGTAATATTTGCACCATCTATAGCCATCTCTATTCGCCCATCGGGTTCATAATGCTCAAGAATAGTCTTAGTTCTGATATCGATTAATATGATTCCAGCTTCCATTGTCGCGAGCCAATAAAGATCTTTTGATACAGGTTCAATATCATTAACGGTTATGAATTGTTGGTTTGGTAATAAGTCTCCGATGCTTATAATTTCTTGTATGGATTCTTCTTCCATGTCCCAAATGACTAGACCGTTTGCTTTATCAGCCACGAGTAAAGTCTGATCGTCAAGTGGTATGATGTCTCCAATCCAATCATCTAGAAATTGGCGATTAAATCGAGTATCGAATCGGTAGAATGTTAGCTCTTTGCTTTGAAGATCGTATTTGATAAATCCGAATTTTATCGTTCCCATCCATAGCGCTTTTCCTTCTTGTAAGTACATGGGGCCAATCCTTACTTTTTCGTTGTGTGGCCAAGTTTCAGGTCGTCTGATGGCTTCTATTTCTACAAGCATTAACGAGTCCAGTTTAGTATCATAATATTGGAGGCCTCCATGACTTGATATCCATAGATTACCCAATTGGTCCGGGATGATATTGTGAGCAGCAGCAACATCCCATCCGTCTTCTAATGGCGTTTTGACTGGATGGAATTGGTCCTTTTCGCGATCATACTCATGCAGATACCCCAAACCACTGATGACCCACAATGTCCCCGCATCATCTTCATAGAACCCACATGCTCCTTTCAATCGAAGACCTGCTTTGACATCATCTAGATAAGGCTTGAATTCATAACCATCATACCGTGTCAGACCTTCTGCGGTAGAAATCCATAGAAAGCCTTGCTGATCTTGATATGTATTATAGGTATTCTGAGAGGGTAGTCCGTCTTTTGTCGAGAATGTTTGAAAATATAGTTCTTCTGACGTGTAAATCTGTTGATCTTGTGCCAACAAACATCGAGTGATTAGCAAAACGACAAGGAAGGTGTAATGGAAGGGGGTCATGATTATTCGTACAAGATAAGTTTTTTTTGATATCTGAATATACTAAATCATGCCTCCTAGTTGTAAGTTATATTTCGTCCATAGGATTGCATATGGGCAACATAAAATTTAAAATATACAATCGTGCAGTTAGGAACGGAATACACTAAATCATGCTTGCCAGATGAAAGCTCAATTTTGTCCTATGGCGACTAAATGTGGGTAGCATAAAATTTAAAATGTATAACCGTTCCGTTTGGTACGGAATTGTTTTCCAGATGTAAGTACAATTTTGTCCCGTAGGGACTCTACGTGGGTAGTGTATATAATTGGAAACCGTGCCGTTAGGTACGGAATATGTGTCCACGACTATGCCCTTTATTATAAAATACGTTTTGTACCTACGGCACACTTATTTAATTGTGTGTAATAACTACCAATATTTAGTCGCGATGGGACTATTAATAAATCTTCAATTTCTTTATCCTGTATAAAACCAGTTTTGCTTTTCTTGATTTAGCCTGTTTAGTACAAGATTCAAGCTTAATTTTGTCCCGTAGGGACTCTACGTGGGTAGTGTATACAATTTGAAATGTTAAACCGTGCCGTTAGGTACGGAATGTGTATTCACGACTATGCCCTTTATTATAAAACATATTTTGTACCTACGGCACACTGATTTATATATGTGGAATTGCTCTACCATTATTTAGTCCCTATGGGACTATTTACTTTCCCAGACGAAGGCCTTGATAGCCTGCATAGTAATGGATTCAATGTAGAGATTAGATGTTCTTGTTGTACAAATTCACGACTTCAAGTTTACTATTTACTTCAAGTGTTTTGTATATTTTTTTGATGTGGAATCTCACTGTATCGATGGATATGCTTAACGCTGTTGCAATCATTTTATAACTTAAACCTTCTGATAAGGATTTAACGATTTCCATTTGGCGATCTGTTAAGTTCTGAAGGTTGGATTTTTTTGGTCTTTTACCTATATGGGTGATTAGCTTTCTGGCAATCGATGGGGACATGTAAGATCCTCCTCGATGGACGGTGAATATGGCTTCCATGATCACTTTTAATGGTGTCTTTTTTGAGATGTAGGATTGCGCACCATTGCACAAGGCATGAAATATTTTATCACTGTCATCATATGTCGTGAGCATTATAATGTCAACGTCCGAATGAAGTTGTTTGATGTGAGGTAAAGCTTCTAAGCCGCTCATGCCTGGAAGTCCAATATCTAGTACGATTACGTCAATTTCTGTAGAGCTGAGTTGGGCTAATGCTACCAAAGCATCTTCTACTGAACCAGCTGCGAACACCACATTCAACGCTGGATAGAGATTGACACTCTGTACCAAGCTTGTTTGTATAGTGACATCGTCTTCTATTATCGCGACATTGATAAATTCCATGTTTCTGGTAGTCATTTGAAGTTATATACCGAAAATAAGCAATCGTTTTGGCAAAGTAAACTACATGATCATGTAGTGGGGGATGAGATCATAAGATTTGTGATTCAGAACGAAGCGATTCTACCGGTTAATATGGCTTAAGCTTGTTTAACGATTATTTATTTTTTCAAGTAATTTCTAAGGCTTTACCCTCGGTTTTATTTTTTTTATATTCATTAGCGCAATTGCGACAACTGCCCAAAAGTTGTACTGAAACACAAAGAATAAACTTTAGAAATGAATTAAATATTTTACATTAGTTTCTGAGACAAATTCCCAACGCAACAGGTAAAACAGCCAGTCTATTGTGTTGATTTAGTGGCTGATTTAAGGGTGTGGATTTGTACTCATTCAAACATAAGTAGAGGCGAAACCCTGCCTAATATTCAAACATTTTAACACGCTTATGCGAAAGATAGTCTCTTTGGCGGTGCTTAGTATTTTATGCATTGTAGCACCATATTGTCAAACTCCAACAACTTTAAATTCTCCTATTGCTTATGATTCTGACCTAAATATGTTTGGTAATCAGAGTGAATATGAAAATGTAATAGGTATTCGAACCGCCTTCAATAACGCTAGGCGAAGAGAAGAATTACAGTTTTGTCTTCCGACGAATAGTATCCCCAATCTCCAAATGCCTAGTCAGTCAACTTGGAATAATATGAATACGGATGAACGATTTTTATACCTTGCAAATGCTGAAAGAATGTCTAGGTCAGGCCTGGATTATTGCCAAGGTGATGGTCCTGTAAAAGGTATTCCATTTACTGGTATAGAAGCCAATATTGATAATATAGCACAAACCCATGCAGAATATTTGATTTCTATCCAAAGTAGAGATGCAGAAAGTCAAGCAGCAAATATTGATGCAAATCCAAATATTGGTGGTTCAGGATGCACTACTGATAAATTAACCATGCCAAATTGCTGTCACAGCTTTTTACCCTGGTCTGTATACCGAATATCTTTTACAAGTATGGAAACACCTTCAAATCCTAATACGATAACAACAACTGGTATTGGAGCTAGATCAGTTTATTATTGTGTCTACGGTAATGGAGCTATAGGTAATGGTCGAAGAATGCTTTTGATGCAAGATGTAGAGCAAGGTGGAAATACCGCTGATCCTTGCGGATTTACAGATGACTATGGAGATATTGGGGATGAAGGATTTTTAGGTGTTGGCGTAGCAGGAGGCGTGCCTAACCCGACGACAACTACAGCGACTCATATCGATATGGTGATTCTAAGTTATTTTGATCCAGTACCTCAGTCTAATGGATGTAATTACAATTGTACAAGCTGTACTTCCTGTCCTGTAAACAGGAATCTTAATTCGAATCAAATAGCTAGTGGTAATTATCAAGCATCTAATTCAATCAAGTCTGCAACGACAGTGGCAAGTAATCGTACAGTGAACATGCAAGCAGGTTCATTTTTACAATTAAACTCTTCCTTTGAAGTAAAATCTGGAGCTATTTTTTCAGCAATTATTGATGGTTGTTACTTTACTTTGAATTGAATCAGGGCATGTAACGTCGAATTTATTCGATGAATTGATTTATTTTTTTTGTAAAATAATTAAACCGTGATTTTTTTCAGAATAAGTTTCATGAACAAAAGGTATAGTGTGTAGAAATAAGATGCGACCACTCTGGACTCTGTGTGGTCGCATCCTACACCGTTGACTACCCAGCATGATGTGATAATTCTGCGGTGTACAGTCGTGAGTTTATAACTTACGACATTGGAAACGCTTTCTCAGAATAAAGGAGTGGATCTTAAGCTTCTTGAACCTGAGCCAGCCGCAACAAGCCAGTTTCAAAGCCGATGCGAACCATACCTGCTGTATTCTTGGCATGGAGCTTTCTAAGCAAACTTTTGCGGTAACTGTGGACAGTCTCGTAGCTAATGTGTAATTCAGCTGCAATCAGCTTACTGGAATACTCA
>CALLFA010000185.1 GCA_937997635.1 uncultured Saprospiraceae bacterium
AACCATGTTTTATACTCAATGGGACTTGGCATTATACCAATTCCACTAGTGGATATTGCAGGAGTCACAGCAACTCAGTTAGATATGCTTAGCCAAATTGGAGGTGTCCATGGTAAAAACTTTTCAGATATTTCTGGGAAATCATTTATTGCATCTACAGCAGGAGCAACGTTTGCGAGATTGGGTGCTTCTTTTCTTAAAGCTATTCCAGGAATTGGTTCCATTATCGGTGGCGTCTCTATGTCCATTATGTCTGGTGCTTCAACGTATGCAATTGGTCAGGTAGCACATAGGTTTTTTAGAGACGGCCTCGAATTAGAAGACATTGATGCGGATTTAGCAAAATCTATTTACGAAGAAGAATTTGAAAAAGGCAAGAAAGTTGCTTCGGATCTAAAGACAAAAAAAGACGAAGTAAGCGATCAAGCAAGCAGTGCAGAAGAACCTATAGATACTGATGGAAGTTCACCAAAAAATGAAAAAGGCGATTTGTACGATCAACTTCTTAAATTAGGAGATCTTAAAGAAAAAGGCGTCATTACCGAGGAAGAGTTTGAAGAGATGAAGAAGAAGATCGTCGCTAAATTCTAAGATTGGCAACATCTATTCTAAATCCGTTAATAAGTATTCCAATTGCTGAATTGGAAAAAGTAATAGATTCCTATGTCCCACAAGAATTATTCAATGATTCTGTAGCTAGCGGCCTTCAAGTAAAAGCCTCTAAAGAAGGGACCATACGGTTAGCAATGGAGTTCAATAGAATCCTATACCGAGTTCCAATTAGACTACAGGTTAAAAAGGACATTGGAATTTCTGTAGCAAAAACGAACTGTAAACTACTCATGCAGTTTAAAACCATATTTGTGATTGGTTCAGATTGGTCAATTCGGACTAAAACTGAATTGCAACAATATGGTTGGTTAGAAAAACCACAACTGGATTTGGGAATTTTATCCGTTCCTATTGCTTCAGTCTTAGAAGGTGTATTGAATTCGAAGCAGCAGCTGATATGTGATGCCATTGATGCCCAAGCCAACAAACTTGACGTAGGCAATCAGATAAGAAAGGCAATCCAGGCACTCCCCAATCCATTTAGCGCTCCGATAATTGGGCCTGTATATTGGGAAAGCTCTCCAGTCAAAACCTCGTTACATCCACTAGAAGTGAATGATGGAAATTTACATCTTACGCTAGGACTAACATCCGATTTGTCGGTGGGCATTGGTACTGCAATACCTTCATCGACCTTAGAGGTAAAAGCGCCAGATTTCACGAAGAGCAAAAGGGCGCCAAGTCAATTAAAATTAAAAACAAAGACAGCGATTTCCACAATCGAAAAAATATTTAATAAAGAGCTTGCTGGTCAAGCCTACGAAGTTGAACAATATACCATTACGCCCAGCAATATCTTAATATCATGTGATGGACAAAGAATGACCTTGAAATCAACATTGGCAGGCAGTTTTTCCGGACAAGTAACGCTACATGGCATTCCATTCTACAATCAAGAAGACAAGACTTTGTACTGTAGAGAAGTAGATATAGAATTGGAAGGCACTGGATTAAAAAGTAAAAGTATCGTGATGCTTGCGTCTAAACACATCAAAAAGAAAGTAGAAGAAAATTTGAAATTCCCTGTTGATCCAATAGTCAATGAAATCAACAAACAAATCAATAAATATCAATTTGAAGGCGGAGTATTAAAAGCTTATATCGTAAGTTATAAGTTGGCAAATTTAAAAATGGCAATTGAAACCATTGATGTGGATGTCGACATTGAATCCTTGGTTACTATTGAAAGAAAATAACAACTTCATAACCTTATGCCGAAGGCAGCTTTCATAACTTGTTGCCAAAGGCAACATTAGTTGGTACATTTAAGCCATTAGAATGTTTTTCTATGTTTTGTAACGGAATGATGGTATCCGGCGTATCCCGAAGGGTATGCCGTGATCACCATGTGTTACCTACTGGCGTTCATTCACACTATCGATATTTCTTGCAAGTTACTGTTATTATTTGAAGACATCGAGGGGTGCTTGTAGCTCTCTGACACCGCAGGAACGAGGATGGCAGTGTGCTGCAACTGCGTTGGCTAATTGTAATAGTAATTCATAATCATACCTGCAATATTCCTCTACAAGTTTGATTATTAAACCAATTGTAAGTTAAAATAATAACTTCAAAACCTCCTCACGATAACTTGCTCCAATAGGAATTTTCTCTTTCCCTATATGTACCATATTTCCTTCGAGGGTAGAGGCCTTTGCTTTCGAAATAATATAAGATTTATGAATTCTAAGAAACTGGCTTTGGGGTAAATCTACTTCCAGCTTTTTTAGAGAGCCGAGAGATAAAATACGACCTTTTGGCGTATAATAAGCCACATATTCTCGCATACTTTGTATATACTGAATATCATTATAGGAAATACGATGTACTTTATGTTCAGATTTAACTAAAATATAATTCTTCTCCTTAGACGAATCTTCAGAAGATATAATGGAAGCACTGCCTCCTTGGTTCTTCAATTTCGATAAATCACTTGCCTTGTTGACAGCTTTTAGAAATCGCTCAAAAGGAAAAGGCTTTAATAGGTAATCAACTACATCGAGTTCAAAACCTTCCAGGGCATATTCTGCATAAGCGGTTGTGAATACAATCATTGGTTTGTGTGATAGAGATTTTAAAAAATCTGTTCCTATCATTTCAGGCATTTGAATATCCAAGAAAATTAAGTCAACGGATTGGTTTTGTAGTAATTCAAGTGCCTCTATCGGATTGGAGCACTTGCCTACCAAATTCAAATAGGGTAATCGGTTGATATAGTTTTCTAGAAGTGTCCGAGCTAATTCTTCATCATCCACAATTATGCAGCTTATTTCATTCATTTCAGATCAAGTTTTAATATGACAGAATATACCTTTCCACTATCCGAAATATTGAGTAGATGTTTATAGGGATATAGCAACTCCAATCTTTTTTTAGTATTTGTCAAACCAATGCCTCTAAGCTTATCTTTTTTAAATGAAACACTAGGTATGCTATTTTCAACGGAGAATTCTATTTGCTCGCTACTAATTATTAGACTGATATTAATAAACCCATTTTTGAGGTCTTCTATTTTGCTATGTTTAAAAGCATTCTCCACGAAAGGAATAAATAGCAAAGGAGCCACTTTTATGCCCGGTTGGCTCTTGTCTATTTCAACTTTTACATTTAACCCTCTGCTATCTTTAAGGGAAGCAAGACTGATATAATTCTCCAAATAATCGATCTCTTTCTGCAATGGTACTTTTCCATCATTTGATTCGTAAAGCATATACCGCAGCATTTCTGATAACCGCATTAAGTTATCAGGCGCCTTATCTGATTTAATTACTGTTAAGGCGTATATGTTATTCAACACATTAAACAAAAAATGAGGGTTTATTTGAGATTTTAAAAACTTAATCTCTGTATCCAATTTTTCCTTTTCAATAGATATAGCTGCTCTTTCTTTCTTATTAGCGAAATGCGTTAACTCTATCAATGTGCTGCCAACGAAAGAAATTATTAGAGGTATAAAATATCTTAACCAAGTACCCGCTTGTGCATTTCTTCCTTGTTGAGTGAGTCTTTCAGGAACACTGTACTTTTCAACCAAATCTGAAAATATAAGCATGTCATTATTTAACAGCCATATGATACCAACGAAGAGAAAGCAACTATTTAAGAAGTAAAGGCCAAATTTATTTTTGAAATACAGTTCAGGGAGTAGATATACTAAGTTTATGGCAATAAGAATTAGGAGACTTACTATCAAAGGTAAGCCTCTATGTATAAGACGAAGAGGGTCTTTCCAACCTTCAGTAAAAAAAAGGATAAGCAAAAACCAAGTAATACCCCATATCAGGATATGTATTAATACTCTATGTTTTTCAATTTTTGCCATAGCACAAAATGGATGAAAACAACGACTTATCCAATTTTATCCAACCAATCTGCTTTTTTCTTCAACCAACAGATTCAATTTATCAATTTGATGAAATTGATATCATGCCATTGCCATTTTTCATTTCATTGATTTTATATAGCCGTTCATTGAATTTCTTTTTTATTGAAGTTCTGCTACTTCATTTTTGTATAAAGCATTAAAATTAATTTTCAAATTACTTAAATCTTAAACGATCATGAAATTATTAAAAGTGTTTTCCTTGTTCTTTGCTTTATTCTTATCCAGTACGAACACCACTTTTGCTCAATCCAGGGCAAATGATTTATCAGAGGAGCAAAAGGAAGAAATAAAGAAAAATTTAGAAGAGTATGCAACTGCACTCGATCTTTCTGAAGATCAACGGCCCAAATTCGAGGAAATAACCAAGAAGTATGCAAAAGAATTAATAGCTGCTAAAGATACTGGTGGTAGCCGAATGAGCAAATATAGAAAGGTGAAATCTATCCGTAAAAACAAAGATGCCGAAATGAATACACTACTCTCAAAAGATCAGTACAAAGTATACTTGGAAAAACAGGAAGAGATGAAAGATAAGATGAAACAAAGAAGAGGTTAGATGTATGAAATAATGCAAAAAGTAGAAGCACTCCGAACACTTTTTATAAACTGAAAATACAAAATGAAGTATATCATATTTACTCTATTACTAATGGTAAGTCTAAACAGTAATGGACAGACTGATTGTCATGTCTTGTTCAATTATAAAAATGAATCGCTCGAAGTAGCTTTAAATAAATGGAAATCATGGTGTAAGTCAGAATTTATTTATGATGCGAAAGACCTTGCAAAGGTCAGAATTAGTGGTGAACATGGTTTAATTTTTCTAAAAAAGGCATTGAATATTGCATTAGAAGGAAGCGGACTAGGCTGGAACCAAACAGTTGACAAGAGGATAATAATAAAACCCAAGGATAAAATATCACGATATGTTTCGATTTCAAATAAATTCCAAGGTACTTCTTTAGAAAAGGTGTTTAGTATATGGTCGTTCAATCACAAGCTTGATATTAATTATAACAAGGAGGATATAGCGGGTATTGAAATTTATGGAAATATAAAAGATGCCACCCTCGAAGAAGCTTTTCAGAAAATCTTGTACAATACACCTTTGGACTTCAAGTTGTTTGACGATCGAAGAATAGAAGTTTTTAAATCAAAAGATAAAAAAGCAGAACAAAGGATATATTCCCAGATATCAAAAAATGTCAGCTTAAGTGGAATAGTAAAAGATGATCTTACTGGTGAAACTCTTCCATATGCTAATATTATTGTTCAACATTCACAGATAGGAACACAATCAAATGTTGATGGTCATTTTTCCTTATTTGGCATACCAACGGACACCTCATCATTAGAAATATCATACTTGGGATATATTTCTAAATCAATCAGATTAAATCCTGATTTAGATAAAAGTAATATTCAAATAGGCATGATTCCAAATAATTTAATTGTAGAGGAGATAACTATCTCGGCAACGAAGAAAGAACAAATGATGAGAGCTTCGACAGGAATAAGTCGCATCGGGATGTCACCTGCAGCCTTGGCTCAATTGCCGAGTTATGGTGAGAAAGATATTTTCCGATCGTTACAACTGTTACCTGGAATTAGCGGGTCTAATGAAAGCTCATCTGGATTATATGTTAGGGGAGGCACACCTGACCAAAACCTTGTCTTATTTGATGGTTTTACGGTCTATCATGTTGATCATTTGTTTGGCTTCTTTAGTGCGTTTAATACGAATGCCGTCAAAGATGTTCAATTGTATAAAGGTGGTTTTGATGCAAAGTATGGCGGTCGATTATCCAGTGTAGTAGAGTTAACTGGAAAGGACGGTAATACGAAAGACTTAAACATGGGAGTAGGACTTAGTTTGTTAAGTGTTAATGCTTTTGTAGAGGCTCCGTTTGCTGACGGTAAAGGATCCTTGTTAGTGGCAGGAAGACGATCATTTCAAAGCTCTTTTTACAATAATATTTTTGGTGCTTATACGGAAAGCAACGAAGCTCAATCTGATATCCCTCAAACTCCTCTTGCTAGGCGTTTTGGTCAACAAGAAGTTCAACCTAACACCTACTTTTATGATTTGAATGCCAAAGCAACTTACCGTCCAAATGATCGAGATGTTTTTAGCTTCAGTTTCTACAATGGAAAAGATGACTTAGATAATTCTAGAAATATCGACCAGACTGCCTTTGCAAATAGATTCGTCGATATTGATTTTTCTTTTGAGCAACAAAGTACTGACTTGACCGAATGGGGGAATTGGGGGACGAGTGCCAAATGGTCGCGGAAATGGAGCGACCGCTTTTATACTAATGCAAACTTGTCCTACTCTAATTATTTTAGTCGTCGTGATAGAACGAATAATTTGGCAATCACGAGAGCTGATACCACCATTACTATAAATACAGGCTCTTACGAGGAGAATGACCTAAAAGACCTCAGTATCAAGATAGATAGTGAGTATAAGGTTGCTCAGAATAACCAATTAGACTTTGGAATACAGTCTACTAGGAATAATATCGAGTATAATTTTACGCAGAATGATACAACTACGATAATAGACAGAGTTGACGAAGGCCGAACCACCACATTTTATATACAAGACAGACATACTTTTGGAGACAATTTGATTTTAAGAGGAGGCTTGAGAACGTCGCAGTATAGTCTGACTAATCAACTTTACTTTGAGCCTAGACTTTCACTAACTTATCTTTTGACTGACAAAATAAAGTTGAAAGGAGCGTGGGGGAGATATAATCAGTTTGCTAACCGCATAGTGCGAGAAGATATTCAGCAAGGAAGTCGTGATTTTTGGTTGTTGGCAGATGATGAAACTGTACCTATAAGTTCTGCTTTGCATCATATAGGAGGTGTAAGTTATGAGACAAGTGCTTGGTTGTTTGATATCGAAGCATATTATAAAACCTTGAATGGCCTTTCTGAATACTCGACTCGGTTTGTTCCTCAGGGAGTGGGTGTAGATCGTGTATTGAGTTTCGAAGAGTTTTTCCATACTGGTTCAGGCATAGCGAAAGGTATTGAGTTTTTAGTTCAAAGAAAAGCTGGAAAGCTGACAGGTTGGGCCGGTTATACGCTCGGAGAAGTAAAATATGATTTTGAAGCATTTGGAGATGAACCCTTCTTTGCTAATCAGGACGTTACCCATGAATTAAAGTTGGTGGGGAATTATAAGCTGGGTAATTTCTCGCTCGGAGCTACTTTCGTATATGCAACAGGAAAGCCCTTCACGGCACCTACAGGTTATTATCAATTGGAGTTGTTAGACGCTTCTAATACAGATTATTTTGAAGTAAGTGATAAGAATGCTCTAAGATATGAGGACTATCATAGGCTTGACTTTTCAGGAACGTATGACTTTAGCAAAGTTAGTGTAGGCCTTTCTTTGACCAATATTTATAACAGAAGGAATACTTGGTATAATGAATATGAAGTCATAGAAGGGGAATTGCTCGAAACCAATGTTTCTCTTTTGGGATTCACCCCAAGTCTCTTTTTTAACTGGACTCTTCAATAAACTAAAATCAATTCTAGAATGAAATTATCCAAAATATTATTTCTATTGATAAATACTATATTGATTGTTAGTTGTTCTCAAGAAAGCATAGAGCAAACGGAATCAAAGACAACCATTGTAGAAGGCTATTTATCTGCGGGTAATCCTATAGACAGTTTGAGAGTAACACAAAGTATTTCTTTAGGACAGGTGGAGGAGGAGGTCATTACCCTTGATGATTTGAAGGTTACAATATCTGGCGGCAATACTGAATTCGATTTAATATCTATTGGTAACGGATTTTATCAGAATGCGAATCACATAATTAAAGCAGGTGCGAACTACCAATTGGAAATTGAAAGGGGTGATAATATCATTTCAGCTGAGACTTATGTTCCGGAGAATAATGCTGCAAGTATTTCCAAATCTCAAGTTGAATTGACAAAAATAGAAGCTGGAGTCTTTCCCTCTGGTGGTATTGTGATCCCAGATCCAGTTGAAGTGACTTGGAACAATAATGATGGAGACTATTATTTCGTACTTGTCAAAAATATAGAAACAGACCCAGAGTATGTGAACGAAAATATTGCCCAATTTGAAGGGCAGTTACAATTTATTACAGAACCTCAGATATCTAATATTTATGTGATTCGTGCTCAGCGAGATTTAATGCAATTTGGTACATATCAAATCATTGTCTTCCGAGTTAATCCAGAATATGCTGCATTGT
>CALLFA010000186.1 GCA_937997635.1 uncultured Saprospiraceae bacterium
TTCGGAGAAGCGACATATAGATTAATCAAAAGCATTTTAAAAAATGTAAATGATACATATGTCGCTTCTCCGAAGCTAAACGATGTGAGTTAACGACAGCTGCTAGTTATATATCGCTTCTCCGAAGCTCTAAAAAATTAATTAAGGAGATCAGCAAGTTGTATATCGCTTCTCCCAAGCTTAAAAAGAAGCTGTATTTAAACAATTACTCATTAGATAGTCTTATTTTCAATGCTATGAGGTTTATCTTGTTTACCACCATTTTATTATTCCTACTTACTTCTTGTCTCAGTACAAAATCAGAATTAGTTGACAATAATAAGCAACCAAACATTGTCCTGTTTTTAGTGGACGATCTCGGTTGGCAAGATACGTCTGTCCCTTTTTGGAAAGAAAAAACACATCTCAACAAAAGCTATCACACGCCTAATCTAGAAAATCTTGCTGCCAACGGTCTCGTATTCACATCAGCATATGCCACACCAGTGTGTTCGCCATCAAGAGTCAGTCTCATGACTGGAATGAACGCTACGCGCCACAGGGTAACCAATTGGACATTACATCCGAACAAGATGCAACCCATGGAAACAAGAGATTCTCTATTGACGTATCCCTTTTGGAATGTGAATGGTATTTCTTCAGATGCAGCCACCCCATATGCTGTTCATGTAAAAACCTTGGCCAAACAATTACAAGCAGAAGGATATCATACAATTCATACTGGTAAAGCCCATTTTGGAGCAAAAGAAACACCAGGTGCAAACCCCTTAAACTTAGGATTTGATGTAAACATTGCAGGACATGCAGCTGGAGCTCCTGGTAGTTATTATGGTAAAGAAGATTTTGGAAATGGCAAGCGGTCAGTTTGGGCAGTTCCCGGCCTGGAGGAGTATCATGATACTGATGTCTTTTTGACTGAAGCACTTACTCAAAAAGCTATAGCAACATTAGAAAACCGAAACAAAGAACAACCATTTTATTTATATATGGCTTATTATGGTGTCCATACACCCATCATGGCCGATGAAAGATTTTTCGAAAAATACTTAAATAATGGCATGGACACTATAGAAGCAAAGTATGCTTCAATGATAGAGGCAATGGACAAAAGTGTTGGTGATGTCATGACATATTTGAATGACAATAACCTTACAGAAGAGACGATAATCTTATTCATGTCTGACAATGGTGGCTTAAGTGCCCATGCAAGAGCAGGCGAGAAACACACACACAATTGGCCCTTAAAAAGCGGTAAAGGGTCAGTCTATGAAGGTGGTATACGTGTACCAATGATAGCCTCATGGAAAGGCAAATTCCCAACAGGTAAACGTGTACATACACCGATCATCATTGAGGATTTTTATCCAACTATTTTAGAATTGATCGGCATTGATGAGTCGCAAATCAGTCACCAAATAGATGGAGAGTCATTTGTTGAATCACTATATTCGGGTGAAAGCACAACTCATGATCGTCCTTTGGTGTGGCACTATCCAAACAATTGGGGAGTTGATGGTCCTGGCATTGGCAGCTATTCAGCTATGCGTTCAGGCGATTTCAAATTGATTTACAATCATTTGTCACAGGAGATAGAACTATATGATTTGTCAGCAGACATTTTTGAGAATAATAATCTCTATCCAACTGAAATGGAAACGGTAAACCGTCTTGCAACAATGCTGAGTAATTACCTTAAAAAAACAAATGCCCAATTACCAACATACAAGTTTAAAAAGAAGGAAGTCCCCTATCCTATTGATGCAATCGAAGCTTTGGAGCCTGACGCCAAAACATACAGGCTAAAAAATATAGGGCCAATTGCAATTGATGTGGATGGCAATCTAGAAGACACATGGGACAAGGCACATACGCTCACTGACATAACAGCTCCGTGGAATGAATCAATGAGTTTTACTAACACATTTAAAGCATTGCACAATGAAGAGCATCTGTATTTCTCATTTGTGGTCGAAGACGATGATATCTATTTGGAAAACAGCTATGAGGATGAAGAATCAAATGCCGTTAGGTCTGACCGAGTAGAATTATTTTTTAGAAAACCCCATCAATTGAGCCCATATTATGCCTTTGAGATGGATGCCAAAGGTCGATTATTTGATTCAAGAGGACTGTTTTATCAACGAATTGATTCGACTTGGGATGTCGATAAAGGTGGTTTTACGATCCAAACATCAGAAACAGACACAGGCTATATTTTAGAAGGTGCCATCTCTAAAAAGATCTTGCATGAGCTTGATCTTATCAATAGTGATGGTAGCATGACTGTTGGTGTTTTTAGGGGCAATTACCATTCAGATACTGATGAAGTGGAATGGATCAGTTGGGTAAAGCCCAAATCCTCGAATCCAGATTTCCATATTCCTTCCAGCTATGGTAAAATGATACTCGAAGATTAGTCTTCACATTCTTGGAAAATACTCAAGGTCAATAAGATATGAACAATAATTACTGTAAATTGAGTTCAATTACAGCATTTAATGAAACGTAAAACAATTGCAAATTCATTTAGTATAGAAGGTATAGGCCTTCACACTGGTGAGCAATGCAGTATAACGGTGAATCCGCTTCAAGAGCCGACAGGAATCGTCTTCAAAAACGCTACGGGAAAGGATGAATCAAGTGTCAAAGCCGATGTTAATAACGTATTCGACACACACAGACATACAGCTATTGCTAAGAATGGCAGCAGTATTCGGACTGTAGAGCACTTTTTATCAGCAGCCTATGCATTAGGTATTGATGACTTAGAAGTCGAATATGATGGACCTGAAGTACCTATCCTTGATGGGAGTGCCCAGCCGTTTATTAAAGCATTGAATTCAGCTGGGATTGTCGAATCTGAGGTCAAAGAGAAGGAATATTTTACAGTAACTGAGGTCATGCAATTCAAGGATGAAGAATCTGGAGCTGACTACATACTTATTCCACATGATGGATTTAGTGTTCAGGTCAATTTACAGTATTCAGAGCCAATAAAGTTGTTTCAATCTGCAATCTTAAACGGTCTAGATCAATATGCCTCAGAGATCGCTCCGCACAAAACATTCGTTTTCACAAGTGAGTTAAAGAAACTTGCAGAAAATGATCTAATCAAAGGAGGGAATCCGGATAATGCCATTATCATCAATGATGGATTAGTAGAAGAGTCGGCACTTAAACAATTAGGCGAAACATTTGGCATATCTGATATCGACGGTGTGATCAATTATAATCCACACAGTAACAACAATCTTGCAAGACATAAACTGTTAGATTTGATTGGTGATATTGCTTTGCTTGGTCGACCCATTAAAGGTAAAATCATCGCAAATCAGCCTGGACACACGTCTAATATCGAATTCACAAAATTCTTGAAAGCAAAATTTTTAGAACAGCGGAAGTTAAAAGGCAAACCAGTATACGATCCTACTGTCCCAGCATTATACAATGTGGAAGACATAAAGAAGCTAATTCCGCACCGGTATCCTTTTCTGCTTGTAGATAAAATAATCGAACTTACGGATGATAAGGTTGTGGGTATTAAAAATGTGACTCTAAATGAGCACTTTTTTCAAGGCCATTTTCCAGGAAACCCTGTATTTCCAGGCGTGTTACAATTGGAGGCTTTGGCACAAACTGGAGGTATTTTAGTACTGAGTCAGGTTGAAGATCCTGAAAACTACAATACCTATTTTATAAAAATTGACAAGGTAAAATTTAAGCATTTAGTAGTTCCAGGAGACACTATGATATTAAAAATGGAACTATTGTCCCCAGTCAGACGTGGAATAGTACACATGCAGGGCACTGTATACGTTGGTAATAGAGTTGTATCAGAGAGTGAATTAGTCGCACAAATAAGTAAAAAGCACATTGGAGAATAAACTAAGGTCAATACATCCTAACGCAAAGATCGGAAGCCATGTCGAAATTGGCCCATTCGTCACTATTGAAGAAGACGTCGTTATCGGCGATCATTGTGTCATCAAACCGAACGCCGTCATTATGAACGGCACAAGGCTGGGAGATCATTGCATTATTTATCCAGGCGCAATTGTAGGTGCAGAACCGCAAGATTTGAAATTTCAAGGAGAATACACCACCTTAGAGATTGGAACACATACAACGATACGAGAATATTGCACAATTAATAGAGGCACTAAAGCAAGTGGTAAAACCATTATAGGTAATCACTCCTTATTAATGGCATATGTGCATGTAGCGCACGATTGCAAAATCGGCAACCACGCCGTATTGTCTAATTGTGTCAATCTCGCTGGTCATGTAGAAGTAGCAGATCACGCCATCCTTGGTGGATTAGTCGCTGTTCATCAATTTGTAAAAATAGGTCAGTATTCCTTTATCGGAGGTGGATCACTCGTCCGAAAAGATGTACCTCCTTTTATAAAAGCGTCTAAAGAACCGTTAAGCTACATTGGCGTCAACTCTATTGGACTAAAGCGCAAAGGCTTTGCCAATGACCGCATACATACCATCGAAGACATCTATCGAGTTCTTTTTGTTAAATACAAGAACAAAAATAAAGCGATGGAAGAGATCAACGAACTCTTTGCAATTGGTGAGGACAGAGACAACATCATAGATTTTGTTAGTTCCTCAGAAAGAGGAATCATCAAAGGATTGTCTGCAGTGTCATGAACATCGAGTGTCAATCCGTATCTAAGCGATATACCCTCAATTGGATATTCAAAGAATTATCTGCCAGCTTTACAGGTCCAGGTATCTATGGTATAGCAGGAAGTAATGGATCGGGTAAATCAACGCTCCTAAGCCTCATAAGTGGTTATCTGAGTCCCAGTAAAGGCACTATCAGCTATACTCTGAATGGTCAAGCCATTGAAAGAGAAAGCATTTTTACTTATATGTCCATTGCTGCACCTTACATCGAAGTCATTGAAGAATATACGGTAGGAGAATTGTTAAGGGTCTATGGTAAGCTCAAACCTCTGGAGCAACATATGGACACCAAAGAATTTTTGAATATTGCCTACTTAGAAAAAGACAGAAAAAAACCGATCAAGTACTTTTCTTCTGGTATGAAACAACGCATGCAATTGTTGCTTGCTTTGAAGACCGATGTGCCATTTTTATTACTTGATGAGCCAAGTTCGTTTTTGGACGTAAAGGCTAAAGATTGGTTTTATCAATTGGTGGATACGTATAAAAAAAGCAAGTTGATCATTATGGCATCTAATGACGAGGATGATCTTAGGTGTTGTGAGCAATTGATTACGATGTGATTTTGGAAATTTAATTAGAACGAAAAAACCAATAATTAAGAATTAATGTTGAAGTGCTTGCATTGTTTTTTCAATAGACAAATGAATGTTTTCTATTCCGATCAAATCGTAAATTCCTTCTGATTGTAATCTGTCTCTTAACGGGCCTTTGGGCCAGCCAGATGTAGGTGTATTCCATTTGTTTCCAATTGTTGAATCAATATCTGTAATTGGATGATCCCGGTGCTGTCAATATTACTGACTGAAGACATGTCAAGGATGAGGATTTTGGTTGAAGACAATCGGTTTAATTCTGATAAGATGGAATCAAAAAAGTGATTGGCATTTCCAAAAAACACATCATCATCGTATCTGATGATTAGGACATTATCGTCAACAACGGCTTGATCAAACCGATCGACATTTTTATAAATGCCAGAGTCATCAATTTTACCTAATACGGCGTAATGTGGATCTGACACTCTACGAAGAATCAATAAAAGAGATAAGGCGATGCCAGTAGCAATACCTGTTAATACGCCAAATGAAAGTGTGGCAAAAAAAGTCGTCATCATTACCCAAAAGTCCCCACGATCTGTGTTAAACAAGTGCTTAGCGGTCTTATAATCAATCAATTTATACACAGCACCAATTATGATTGCAGCCAATACTGCATATGGGATATAGTAAAATGCTTTTGTAAACAACAATAAAGACAATCCTACCAAACATGCTGCTATGATAGAAGACAAACCCGTTTTCGCTCCAGCGTCATCATTCAAAGCACTACGAGAAAAACTACCCGTACTTGGCATTGCTTGAAAAAAAGCACCTGCAAACTTTGCCAATCCCAGACCTAATAACTCTTTGTCCGCATCAACTTCATATTTACCTTCTTTCCCATCAAGTGATTTGGCTATTGCTAATGACTCGACAAAACTGATGAAGCTAATGACTCCAACCAATGGCAACAGAGAGCCGATAACGGAACGATCCCAGATCACAGGATTTATCACCGCAGGTAAACCAGAAGGGACTTCTCCAATAATTGGCACTTGAAGCCCTAAACAGTAGACGAACAAACTACCTAAGACAATAAACACTAAAGCTGCAGGAATTGCCTTATTTACTTTCTTAAAAATCAATATGCCTATTAATGAACACATGAATAAACCGAATGCTACTATACTTGCAGAAGACACATGCTTTATTAGCTCTACAATTGTTCCAACAAGATTTGGTGTTCGTTCAATTTGAATACCGAGTGCATATTTAAGCTGACCAATGATGATGATTACTCCCGCTGCAGAGGTGAAGCCTTTGAGTACAGGGTGGGACAAAAAGTTAACCAAGTAACCCATTTTTTAAAAAAGACATTGCCATCTGAACTAGGCCTGCCATGAGTGATACCATGATTGACAACTGGATAAATTCTGTAGACATCACTTCTGCCTGTTTACTTAGACCAGTAACCATTATGATGGCAACAATAGCTGTCGGTCCTACTGACATATACCGAGACGAACTAAACAAGGGATAAATCAACATTGGAATAAGTAAGGTATACAGGCCATATATTGGCGGTACTCCGGCAAGTACTGCATACGCCATGCCTTGAGGGATTGCCATCAGGACAACGGTAACTGCAGCGATACAATCTTGCTTGATGTATTTGAGGCTTATGGCGTTAATTGGTAAAGCTGATTTCAAAACTTAGAATACATTGCTGCAAAGGTAATCTCTTTGGAGAAGAAAAGCTTTATACCAAAATGAAATAGTTTGACCGTTTCTTACTTGATCTTTTATCTGTTCTCATCGTAGAAAATACTCGTGAATACCTGAAGGAGTGTTTTATCTTGAGGCGGGGACTAGCTTCTAGCTTCTAGCTTCTAGCTCTTAGCTTCTAGCTCTTAGCTTCTAGCTCCTAGTACCTAGCTCCTTCCAAGTTCCTAGTACCTAGCTCCTAACTCCTAGTTTCCTAGCCTACTTAAGTACTTGAGGCGGGACGACTGCAAGGACGCATGGGTTTAAGGCCTAGAGTCTTCTTGCATTAAAGGTATCACCTTGGCTGATGTCACCTGTTTCTAAGCCATGTCTGAACCATCTCATGCGCTGCTCAGATGTACCGTGAGTGAATGTTTCCGGTCTGATGTAACCTGTTGTTTTTCGTTGGATGTTATCATCTCCGATCGCTTCTGCTGCACGCATAGCTTCTCTAAAATCGTCTTCTTCGATAAGGTTTGTATTCTGATAGGTATGGTGTGCCCATACGCCAGCGAGAAAATCAGCTTGTAGTTCTAATCGGACTGATAGGTCGTTATATGCTCTTTGACTTATTCGACTTTTTTGTTGGTGCACATAGTTTGTATATCCCAATAAGTTTTGGACGTGATGACCAACTTCGTGTGCCACTACATAAGCAAATGCAAAATCACCAGGGGCCCCAAAATTATTTTT
This sequence comes from uncultured Saprospiraceae bacterium, assembly GCA_937997635.1. Taxonomy (GTDB): domain Bacteria; phylum Bacteroidota; class Bacteroidia; order Chitinophagales; family Saprospiraceae; genus CALFUK01. Next base: position 7,698 of record CALLFA010000186.1, read on the forward strand.
TAATTGATCGTAGAAGTCTACGTCTAAATATATCTTACTGTCTCCCGGACAATAGAACGGACCAGTTTGTGATCCAGCAACACCACATGCAGAACGGATTTGTTGCTCAAACAAGACAAGCTTGGCAGGTGTATATCTTTTGCCCAATTGCTTCGGAAATATTTCACCCCACACATCTTCCGTTTCTTTTAAAACGACTCCAGCAATTTTAGCCAATGCTTCTTCTTGTTCTGTACCAACGTAGGGTTCGCCTGATTGTTGTTGTGTCTGTGTAGGAGCTTGGCTTCCTGCTTGTTGTAAAAATCCCGTTGGGTCTCCGCCTAATAACATGATTAATCCAGCTATTAAAATTGCTCCGATGCCTAGTCCTCCTCCAAGTCCTATGCTGCCGCCTCTTCTAGACGACTCTCCTCTCCTATCTTCGACATTACGACTTTGTTCTTTGCCTTGCCATCTCATAGTTATGGTATTTATTAACACTAATGTAAGCCAAATCTTGGTATAGAAGTTCCCTTTTTACCTCAAATAATAACGAATAACTAATTATTCTTAATTCCATTTAGTGGATAAAACTCCGCACAATCGTTGTACTCGAAGACGTATTCTCCCTTTTGAAAATTATAGATAAATCTGTGCCTAGGTCCAGACACATCGGGATCACCGCTTTCAAAACCTGCATCTCCTTGGTACATGCAATGAGCATAGCCATCTTTCAATCCAACCGACGGTATGACATATACTGGTTCTACCCGCTGAAGTTCTTCCTTTACATCACCGTAGTTTTGACAACGCATAATACGCTCAATATTCAGAAAGGTAGGAGGAAGTAAGGCAATCTCTCCTTTCCTCGCTTTGTGCAAGGCTTCCTTAGGTGTCATCCATTGATGTTCCAGAATTTCGGATCCATCGACTGTAATCTGCTGATTCGTAGACTCCAGAGCAAAGAAAAAATAGGTTGAAAAGCGTTTTTTCTGCAATACTGGTGTTGTCCAATGCACAAAAAACTCCAGAGAAGACTGCTCTATATCCAAGTCACATTCTTCCTTGACTTCTCGAACAGCAGCGACTTTTGCAGCATCTAGTTCTTCTGGGAATGTTACGAGTTCGTCAGGGTCAACTTTACCTCCTGGGAAAACCCAAAAACCGGATGCGAAGGATAAGCTTGTATTTCTTCTCACTAATAATACTTGTATGTCATTGGCTCTTTCACGAATAAGCATCACTGTAGCTGCTGGCTTTATTGGCGTCATATGTGATTAACAGATTTTATAAGATGATGTTTCATTTTTTATAAAAATAAGGTCCAATCAATTTATTAATAATTTCAGATTCTCATTACTATTCTACCAGCCAATCCTTTCAGGCTTGGGAGTTGGAATGTATTAGAGCTTTCAATTATAAAACTACTCAGCGAACAAGCAATTGTTGAGTTTTCACTTATTGAACAAAAAAAGCGCCCATCATCATAAAGACAATGGGCGCTTTCATATAGTTTAGAAGCGGATCAATATTCCCACAAATCGTGTTCAAAATTGAACAGCTCTGCTTTAATTTTTTCTGACTCTAACAATGCTTGTATACCATCATCATAAATATTCTTTACAGTCTGATTGAGTGCATTGTTTTCTTTGTAGATGTAACTACTAAAAAATCGGGCTTCAAAAAGGTCGTACCAAGACATTGGTGCCATATTATTAAACTCATTAAACACTTGAAATTTAGCAAATGTCTCGCGAGCTTCTGGATAATACACCCAGAATAGAGGCGTTGTGTATTTGAATACTCCTGTGTCTGGATCAAACTCATCTTTGATCGGAGCAATACCTAAGATTCTAACTTTCATCACTGACGCTTCTTCATCGAAGTACCAAATTTCTTTGATTCTGTATCGATTGATGTCTTCGTAGTTGATGTCATTAGATACAATTTTGACTTCTTCTTCGTAGGTATCGTCATTGAAGACTACGATTGTATCTTGATTAGACACAATATTTGCAATATCATCGGCAAACAATTCATTTTTGAATTGATCATCTTGAAAGGCCTTTGCATCTCCATTCTCTACCATTTCTTTAAGAATCTGGAACATTGGCATTCCTGGATACTGAAATGATAGGTTCATTTTCTCTCTGACATCGATAATTCTCCAGATTTTCTTTGTCCATGCAACGTCTGCTTCACGCACATGCTCCCAAGGCAGAATACCATTGTCTACCATCAATGTACGATCTACGATATCATCAATGTAGTATTCTTCAAGTGGTTCACTAGACTCAGTGATGATTGCATCCTTTTCATTTTGTGCTTGCATTGCGATACACATGCAAAAGCAACTAAATGTAAATAAGAACTTAAGTGATTGTTTCATAATCAAAATTTCTTGGTGTTGTCTATCTTATTGTAATACCTATGGTACCTAAATCTCTCGCCGCAGCATCACCAGGGCAAGTACATTTTATGTTTTCAAAGAAATATCTATCGCCAGGTTTTGCTTTATTCACCAAGGCTTGGGTTCTAGATGAGTATTTGCCACCAACGTTGGTTTCAATAATGGCATCCTGTCTTTTCTCCACATAGACCATTCTGAATCCTTTGATGGTACATCTTGCATCAAAGTCAAAATTTTCTAATTCAGCTCTCAAACTACTGTATGCTTTGAACTCACCATTACCCATGGTTGACTTCTTATTTTTTCCTAGCATTGGTACTGGATCAGGTATTCTTTTTACTCTAAACAATTTAGAGTCATTCAATCCTGGAGCAGAGACATTCACTTTAGCAAATTGGCCTTTTGCTGTTGGCGTGGTTACCTTCACATTGTAGCCACCTCCAGTTTTGTTAACTGATCCTCCACCGCTTCCACCCATGGAAACTTTCACTTGGTTGGATGGTACTCCTGCAGCCGATACCTCAATTGGGTTATCAACACCAATGTAGAATACATTCATTTGAGACGCTGATACAGATACTGACCGTTCTCCTACTTCATATTCGAATTCCTTCTTCACCGTTTGCACCTCTCCAGTTGCTGGATTAGTAATCTTAGCTGTTGCAGTATAACGCTTTACACCAGTTGATGATGTTGGAACTGAGTAAGAGGCTACACCATCTCTTAAGGGTAAGTTCCTTCCGTCAACACTGATTTGTATACCAGTCTTTGAATCCTCTCCTGCAAAGGCACCTAAGAATAATTCGGAAGAATATTTTTCACCTTTAATGATGTAAGATTTTTCTGGAGCTGAAACGACTGCATATTTATCAAGGACAACTTCAGTAGTTGTGCCTACCTCGGAAGCTAAATAATTCAAGAATGTGGCTTTACTACTCTTAACATCATTCTGAAACTTTCTCAAAATTGGAATTGTAGCTTGAAGTGGCATTTGCTTGAAGTTAAACTCTGCCCAATCTTTGACACCAATTTTTTTCTTCCAGGTTTCATCATCTATTATTGTTGGCAATTGAGACATTAAAGCTTCTCTATCTTCTGGATCTGCAAGTTCAACCAATTCTTTTTTAAAGCTAATTAACTTCTGTTTCAGTTCTTCTCCTTTACCATCATACACCAACATTCTAGTTGTTACATCTTTATTTTTTTCACCTTTCAATTTTTCTACACCAGCATTTGTAACAATCTTATCGCCATCATCATTTACACCGTTTCGATCTCCACCTGCATCAATCAACTGATCTATCATTGCATCTATTTCATCACTCATATCCCTTGCTAAATCTTGAGCTGGGTCTATCTTCTCTGCATACTTGGCAAGAGATGCTTTTTTCTTAGCACCTGTGCGGATAGCTTCAGGAGTATTTTTAACGGACTCTTCAATAGCATCATTAGATTTAATCAAACCTTTATCGACAATCTTAAAAGCATTGAATATTTCAGCAGAAACGTTTAGCGCAAGTAATGCTGTCAATACCAAATACATGACATTGATCATTAGTTGACGCGGTTCCTTTGGAATGGACATATATTAAATTTTAAAGGTTAGTTAGGATTTTTGAAATGCACTTAACACATTGCCATACACACCATTCAATGAACTCAAATTCTTGTTTAATGAAGCCAATTGATCTTTATACACTTTCGTGCCTTCCACTGTCTGTTCTAGTTCACTCATCGACTCATTCAATTTTCCATAGAAATTATACACACCGTCATAGACGCCATTCAATGACGTTAAATTCTTATTCAAGCTTTCCATTTGTGCTTTATATACCTTGGTGTCTTCTACAGACGCAGATAGATCCATCATTGCTGTATTTAATCGCTCTGAGAAATTGCTCATTGCTTTTACATTTTCAGCTGTCTGAGAAAAATCAACTTCTTGCAATGCTTTGAGCGAACCAAGGCTTTTGGACATGCCACGTAATTCATCGAGCATACCTCCCAACTGGCCTTCTACAACTTCTCCGTTTAATGGAGTCACATTATTCGCAATATTATTAGATGGTCCAGCACTTAGTGGACTCAAGTTAGCTCCATGCTGATCCAAACCTGGGTATAATTTTTCCCAGTAGTAATCTTTTTCAGGACCTATAAGCCCTAGAAATAAAAATATAAAAGCTTCAACCAACAAACCAATGGTTAAGAAATCAAATTTGATTCCACCGAAAACTGGCATTTCCCAAGACTGTAATTTGTAGAGTGCGCCAATCATGACGAGAGCGGCACCAACACCAATGATCAAATTCTTAAGGTATTTAAAGGCTTTAGATTTTAGAAAACTCATTTTTTATTATCGTTTTACTTGTAAGTGTTATGATTTAATAAATGTCAAACGTAGATAGATACAGTTCTATTTTACCAAAGTAAATAGTACTCCGATGACAGATAGTGTTTTTTTTGCTTTTATCGGTTTATTCGTTTTTGTAGATGCCAATGAAGCCTACTTGAAATCGTTTAGAGATCTGCCTAAGAATGTCAGCGCACATCTGAAACCAATGTATGATTTAGACGTATCCTGATATTCCCAATGTCTTGTTCCTGTTTGAAGGAAATATGAAATATCTTTCCAAGAACCACCTCTAATCACCTTTCTTTTCAGCGCTTTTGGATCATCATCAGCTGCGTCGTATTTGATGTCAGGATTGCTATCATGCACATGCGAATATGCTTGCGGATAATATGCTGTCTCCGTCCATTCTGCAACATTACCTGACATATTGTATAAGCCATAATCATTAGGGAAATAAGCTGTTACAGGAACAGTTGTTTCTCCTCCATCTTCAACATAATTACCTCTACCAGGCTTGAAATTTGCTAGTAAGCAACCCTTTGCGTTTCTCACATAATAGCCTCCCCATGGATATGGAGCTAAGTCATGACCTCCTCTAGCGGCATATTCCCACTCAGCCTCAGTAGGCAATCTGAATACTTCTGTATTTTGCTCTCCACCACCTGAATTCCAAAGATTGGTTCTCCAATCACAAAAAGCTCTTGCTTGTTTCCAAGTAATGCCAACCACTGGGTAATCATCAAATGCTGAGTGCCAAAAGTAATTTCTTGCAAATGGCTCGTTGTATGAGTATGAGAAATCTCTTATCCAAGTTAAGGTATCAGGAAACACATTCACTTCATCTCTGTTGATCAAATCTGATCTTACACCTTGAAAGGATTTAGATGCAGCTTTTTTCCAGTTTATCCATTCCCAACTATAATTGAACTGTCTAGTGTCGAGTTCTCTTTTGGTACCAATAGCCATGTCTCCTTGGAAGAACATTTCATCTAGCGTCTCATCTTGCCAATCTATGTCGTAATCCCAATCGACAGACTCATTACCAAAATCATCTTCTAAAATATCCCCCAAAATCATGTGAGCAACGCTATCTCTAACGTAGTTGACAAATTGTCTGTACTCATTATTAGATATTTCGGTGTCATCTATAAAAAACCCTCTTATGGTAATTGCTTTGGGTCTTTGCGTATAGGTACTAAAAACATCCTGATCACTTTGACCGATATGTGTCGTTCCAGATGGCACGTATACCATGCCGTATGGGTTTATCTGCTTTTTCCAGCCAGGACGATTATCAACTCCGACGAGCTGACCGCCATTACTTTTACCGCATGATGAGAGACCTGCGATTAAGAGTAGGGCTAAAAAGGAATATGCTATTTGCTTCATTATTAGAGATATGTTAAACTTCTGACGTTGCAATCATTAAAAAGTTGCAAATTTAATTTTAGTTAAATAATACAAGGTCTGATTGCGATAATTTCTTAATGCTGATTCGGCTAATTGTCTGGTCAGACGTTTTACAAACGGTGATATTGGCGCATTATTTTATAAAATGCTAAAAAATAAGCGCCTTTTTTGAAGTTTATATTCTGTTATAAAAATCTTGGGTTGTAGATCACCTTTGGTGGAAGTCCTAATCCAATGATTTTTTGAAGATTATAATTCAAAACAAACTCGTGAGTCCCTTCGTGAAAACTCTGTAATCCATTGATTCCCAGATCATAACTATATGTTAGCTTATATTTTTTACTAATTCTCAAACCTGCATAGAATACCACAGCATCCAAAGAATTTGCGTTATATCCTCTAAAACCCAATCCACCAAAATATTGGTCTCTATAATTGGCAATACCGGCTATTTCCAATTGGGTTTGTACTAAATCGGTTTTCACAAAAACAGATGGCAAAACAACTATGTCATAATTAATCGGAATATTTCCTTCCGCAAACCAATTGACGACTGTACTTCGACCTAAATCGATGTCCCCAATGGCCGTTGTGTGGGTCGGAAGATCACTTATACTCAATCCTGTTTCAAATAAATCATTGATGTAGTAGCCTGCAAAACTCCAAATTGGGGCGCTGCCTGATATGTCCTGATTAGCTAGTACACCATCGTTGTGGTTGATGATGTCGCCTTCATAAATACCATTTGGTGTTGTTAATCTGCTGGCATTCAAACGGTTCTGTACTACACCTAGTCGAATCCCAGCTGAAAACAAACCAATTGGAGATTCGTATACATAGTTGTAGGATAATGCTACACTTGTGGAAGAGAACTCACCGATTTTATCATTTTCAAGGCTAATGCCAATGCCTCCATTCCAGATGTAAAATGGTAAATGCGCATTTATATTTTGTGTTGTTGGGGCACCATCAAATGTCGCCCATTGCGATCTACTACTTCCTGTAATACTCAAAGACCGATCAAATCCAGCATACGCTGCATTAAATTGATACTTGTTAAACATTTGCTGACTAAACTGCGGGGTTTGCTGTCCGAATGCATCGGAAGCAAAAAAAATGATGGATGTAGTTATTATAAATAGTATTCTCAATGTTATAAACTGAGTTTAAAATCAATATATAAAAATAACGGGAGCAATGTCGCTTACGCTGACTCAATTACTAAAGAAAGTCCGTCAAATGCAGAAAACACATCTTCTGGTAATGTAGCCTCCCAATCTTCAAGTCTTCCCATATGATGGCTAATGTGAGTAATATAAGTCTGGTCAACTCCAAGCTCTTTCGCTAGATCTACAGCTTCTTTAACATTAAAATGCGAATGATGTTCTTTAAATCTTAGAGCATTTATGACAAAAACTTTACTTCCTCTTATCAACTGTCGGGCAGTTTCATCTACGTGATTGGCATCGGTGATGTAGGTGAAGTCCCCTATTCTAAAACCGAGGACTGGCAAATTGCCATGCATTACCTGAATTGGTTGTATCTGAATACCGTTAATCTCAAAAGGATCATTTGGTGTGATGACCTTTGGCAACACTCTTGGTACTCCAGGATAGTTACTGTCTCCAAAAACGTAGGTAAATCGTTGTTTTAATTCATTTATCACCCTTTCTGTTGCAAAAAGTGGCATGTCTTTTCTTTGCAGAAAATTAAATGACCTGATGTCGTCCAAACCTATGATGTGGTCGTTGTGTTCGTGAGTGATGAGAACTGCGTCTAACGCTTTTATTTTTGCTCTCAACATTTGATATCTGAAATCAGGACCTGTATCAATAACAAGAGAGGTGTCACCGACTTGAATGTGTACGGAGCAGCGTAAACGCGTATCTCTTTTATCATCAGAAGCGCAAGTATCGCATGGACATCCAATAACTGGGACACCTTGTGAAGTACCTGTTCCAAGAAATGTGACTCTTACTTTCAATCGCTTTTGCGCTTTATAAAACTAAAGCTACGATTTTATGCTACTTTTCGTGTGGTTAAATCGAGTTGACGCTGATCCGCCTGTTCGAGTTCTTGTCCGATGTTCAATTCTTTTAGAATGTCTTCAAGACAATCAATTCGTGCTTTTAGTCGAAAAAATTTATTGATAATAATGATCTTCTTTTCATTGACAATGCAATGACCAGACTCAAAACTACCTCTTTCATATCGAATTGTAAAGCCGCTTTCTTTGACTAATGACTCCAATCTCACTAATTCTGACTTCTTATACGCCATTTGGATATATTACGGTTAAATTATATATGAGCAAATATATTATAATTTCTTTAATATGATAATAAATTATGAAAAATCTCTATATGAAGTTTTCAAACAATCGCCTACTGAGTTACGTTTTACTTAAAAGCACATTATTTCTTATCAGCAGAGCGAGTAGGAAGTTTGTGGGATAAAGCCATAATTTTGTCATTATGAAGAATGTGATTTTCTTACTCGCCATGTGCTTCAGTACTTCTTTTTTTGCACAAGGCTTTGATGCGACTTTATTGGCAGGTTTTAATGCTGCCCAAATCGATGGTGATGATCTGGCAGGCTTCAATAAATTTGGCCTGCACGGGGGTGTGAAGGTAGGTTACTTTATAAAGCCGAAGTTGCATTTATCTACTGAATTGCTGCTGTCCCAAAGAGGCAGTCGCTCTAGCATTCGTTTGGGTTCGCCTGTAGAAGATTCAAACATCAGTCTCAATTATTTTGAATTGCCAGTTGTTGTTTCATTTATGGATTGGCTTGTGGATAATTCATACCATAAGGTGAGAGCTGATGTAGGGCTTTCTTTTGCCTATCTCTACCAAGCAAAAGCCAGCAATTCATTTTTTGAAGACGATGTCGATTTATTTGCGACAAACGACTTTAGCTTTTTAGTTGGTTTAGGCTATAGATTCAATAAAAAAATAGGGATTAATCTTAGGTATACACGCTCAGTGACCCCATTATTCGACGATCCAGCTGTTCTTGTCAGGGCTCTTTTTGGATATTTCGTTACTTTTCGGGTCGAATACCACTTATGATGAAGCATTTCTTATTTCTTTTACTCCCAATATTACTCGTTGTTAGCTCTTGCAAAAATTCGACAACAGAAACGAATACGACAAATAGCAGCACTAAAACGGCAACCAGTACAAAAGCAATGTTACCTCCGATTAATAGAGAGGAGATCATTCAATTGTACGAAAGCGTTGATCATATAGACTATATATTCTTTGACTGGAATTTTAGTATGAATCAAAGCGATGAAAATGCTGTGAAAGCGGCAGTCACCTTCATCAGTAATGAGGGACCAAAAGCAGTGCCTGCAGATTGTAAAGCTATAGGTCACCTCGTCTTTATCTCCAAAGGAGAATTCATTAAAGAAGCAGATTTATTCTTTGCAGAAAATTGCTATTTCTATGCCTTTACCAACGAGCAAGGCAGACAAACTCACTTTAATGCGATGACAGATCAGGGGATAGGATTCTATCAAAAGATGTTTGCTCAAGCATTAAACCCTGCTCAAGCTAATTGAAACGCTTAGCCTGCATAGACTTAGGTACCAATACATTTCATCTCCTCATCTGCGAAACGAATGATGACAATGGTTCTTTACAGGAGGTGTTTCGTGAACGTCAATATGTCATTCTCGCAGAAAACGGTATTGAAAAAATTGGAGAAAAACCAATTGCCAGAGCCAAGCAAGCCATCGATAGATTTAAAGACATACTTGTAGAGTATACACCCGATGATATAAGAATCATTGGTACAGCAGCTTTGCGCACGGCATCAAATGGTACAATCATCACTGACTACATAACCAATGAACTCAAGGTCACACCAGAAATCATCCATGGCGATCGAGAAGCAATACTCATTTACCAGGGGACAAGACAAATTGTAGACTTGCGCGAAGGATGGTATTGCATCATGGATATTGGCGGGGGAAGTGTGGAGTTTATTGTTACAGAAGATGATTCGATCAAATTCATGAAGAGCTTTCCTGTTGGGGTAATGGTTTTATTCAATCAATTTCACCACTCAGACCCTATAGGAGAAAAGGATACATCTTCTATTCGAGCATATTTAACGCACGAATTGGAAGAGTTGACCGCATTTCTAAAAACGATACCCGCTCCAATACATCTTATCGGTGCAAGTGGATCATATGAAGTCCTACAAAATGTATTGGAAGGAGAAATCAAACACAACGACATCTCCAGATTTCGTGTGGATCAATTCGACAGCTTGTTACAAAAAATACTGCCTTTAGGTTTGGAAGAAAGGTTACACTATCCAGGCATTCCTGAACAGCGAGCAAAATTAATTGTTGTTGCTTTTCTTTTGATCGACTTCATTTTAGACCAGACGGACTTTAGTTCTATCATTGTTTCTCCTTATGCCCTGAAGGAAGGGTTGATTGCGGAGATGATTTTGGGGGATTGACAATAGGTCGGGAGACCTTTTGCTCACTTGAATAGGTCGGGTGAGCTTTTGTTCACTTGTTCGACCTTGGAGGGTTAGAGGACAACACACAAATAGGTCGGGAGACCTTTTGTTCACTTGATCGACCTTGGAGGGTTAGAGGACAACACACAAATAGGTCGGGAGACCTTTTGTTCACTTGATTAGGTCCGGAGACCTTTTGTTCACTTGATTAGGTCCGGAGACCTTTTGTTCACTTAAAGTAAATTTTAGTTTAATCTAAAATTTTTATTCGATTTTTCTTATTTTTGATTTCATGCAGGATATTATTGACTTATTATCAGAAGAATGGGTCTTGCGGGCCTTGTTAGCGTCATCTATGGTGGGCATCATGTGTGGTGTGATCGGAGCTTTCATCGTATTGCGCAATATGTCTTTGATTGGCGACGCACTTGCGCATGCTATTTTACCTGGAATTGTTGTTGCATTTGTACTTATTGGCTACAGTACTATTGGTTTTTTTATAGGCTCTGTAATAGCTGGGTTGATAGCTGCTGGGGGCATTACATGGATTCAACACAATGTGAAAACGAAGAATGATGCGGCTATTGGAATCGTGTTTACCAGTATGTTTTCTCTAGGAGTCATGGGGATCTCGTATATCAGTAATCGACCTGGTGGGGGTGTTCACCTTGATCTAAAAGACTTTTTATTTGGGACCGTTCTTGGTATTTCCAATGAAGATATTATTCTAACTGCGATTACTTTGGTCTTTACGTTATTGAGTGTCGTGGTCTTTTACAGGCACTTATTCATTACCACCTTCCAGCCCGTGATTGCTGAAACAATGGGTATTTCGGTGAAATTTATTCATTATTTCTTAATGCTTCTGTTGTCCTTTGCAGTTGTCTCAAGCCTTCGGTCTGTCGGTGTCATATTGGTTGTAGCCATGTTAATTACACCAGCGTCTACAGCACTCCTATTGAGTACTAAGCTTAAAAATGTCATTTTCTTGTCTGGTCTGTTTGGCTTGCTAGCAGCAATATTGGGTCTCAGTTTAGCCATCGTATTGAACACTACCCCAGGCCCTGCTATGTGCATTGTAGCCACACTCATCTATTTTCTGGCAGCAATATTCGCACCTGTGAAAGGAATACTTTCAAAATACAGATCGAGATTAAGTCAAAAGAAAAAGATTGAGCAGGAAGACATCATCAAATTAGCAGTTAAGCAAGCCCCTGGCAAACGACTGCCACTGTCTTTTCTTGTGGAGAAACTGGACATTTCAAAAAGTATAATCAGTAAACATTTACAAATATTGAATCAAGAAGGCATGATTCAGCGAGAAGGTGAAAACATCATTCTGACAATAAAAGGAAAAGAGAATGCAGAGCAACTTGTCCGAGCGCACAGATTATGGGAAACTTATTTAGTCACCAAAACTGGACTCACAGAAAAACAAATACATCCTGATGCTGAGAGATTGGAACATCTACTACCCAAAGATGTCGTCGATGAAGTTGATAAAGTGCTTGGTTATCCACAAAATGACCCTCATGGTTCTCCGATCCCACAACGTCAGGATCGTCCACTGAATCCTTTGCTAAAGTTAAAACCGAAAGCTAAGGCAAGGATAGCAACAAAGCAAATCAATGACGGTGTAGAAAGTGATCTTTGGGAATTGGGTTTAATGCCCAACACTTCTTTTCAAATAGATAAAATAAATGATTCTTCTGTACAGATAACCGTAGGCCAGAAAAAAGTGTCTATCCCAGCGGACCTTGCAAAACTGATTAATGTCAATTGAGTTAAACATCCAGTAGTGAGGTAATTATTCCATCAAAAGAGTCCTCCTTCATGAATTCTTTTTAGTTTACTGTAGTTTCATGATTATAATGTAATATCAACACTATGAAAGACAAACTATTTTGGATAGCATTAATATTTGCAGGGGTCTATCTTTACTTTAAGATGGGTAACTCGAATACCAATACATCTACCTCAGAGGTTCAAACTGAAAGAACTCAAGAGAGAGAATCGCGTTCAGATCGTTCATTAGATGAGCCTCATTTTGGTGACCAAAATGCACAATTAAAACTACCGCCTAAAAAAGGAGAAAGCCGAAGTCCTTCTACTACCAGACAAGAAGACTATGGCACACAAACTAAAAAAGACTTACCAGATCTCCAATCTCAAAACAAGCAAAAAGAAATTTCGCTAGGTGAATATGGATCTGTCACTCTACCGAAAAAGAACGGTTCATCTAACAACACTCAATCGAATACTGCTCCTCAAAGAAACACGAATAATAATCGAAATACAAGTACGCCAACCATTGAGCTTAACCCTAAAACAAAACGAGGAGAAGGCAGAATGAACAATGTGGTTAATCAACCATTACTTGTCTTGGAAGGCACTGAGCTGCAAATTTCAACTTTGGAAAATTCGGAAATCTATATGGATGAACATTCGTTTTGTGCTATCAGTGGTGGTTCTAATAATATCATCTACATGATGAAAGGTGCACAACTTATGTTGACTGGAAATGGCAATAACAATACAATTTATTATGAGCAAGGATCATCAGTCCGAAATGGCATAAGTGGTACCAACAATCAATTGCATGAATTGCAGGGTTTATCCTTTAAGTAGATTAGCTTGCTAAAGGCATCGGATAATTAGTGATACACGGTTGGCTTCTCAGGTTACAAAGTGCGCTTGCCCAGTGCCGCATAAACGTATGATACTTATCTAACGTGTATTCGCCTTTATGAATAGATTCTTCAAGATTACGTAAAGATGAATTCAAATCATACAACTCAAAATACAGACAGAATTCCATAAGGAATGGACACAATACGTGATTTTCAAAAAACACAATTTGTTGTTCGGCAATCGTTTTTAAATTATTCAATTCTTGCACAGACTGATAGACACATTTACTCAAGATTCTTGACGTTTCTACATTCGACAATTGTCCTTCTTTTAATTTTAGATATTTAAATTGATAGACCATAACTTAAGAGTTTGTATACCGAAAGTGTTTCGATATATGTTTAGTTGCAATTATTAAAATGGTAGAGAATTGTACTCAAACGCATTTATATTTGGTCTTAATCAAGAATAGGCTTCTTTAATAATTTTTACAACACTAAGGTACAACAGGAACTTAAAGTACAGTACAACAAACAAATAACAACTAGTCTACATATGATAGACACTTTAGCTTATTTCAGGCACAAAATAAAAGTAGAAGTCTTCATCAGGCCTAATTTGATTGAAAACACTAAGTGATTTCTTTGGAACATAAGCAATCCTTGGGTATCCGCCAGTTGTTTGACAATCTTGCAGTAGCAGTATAGGGTTACCATCATTTGGTAGCTGTATGATGCCAGGGAAGACAGGAGCAGAATGCAAGGTGGTTTTTGACTTTACCGTAATGTGATGACCCAAAAGAGGTGCAGCCATTCGGTCGCTATCTGATCCGATGGTCCATTTATCTTTAATGAAACATTCTTTGCTTCTCTGATCCAACATGTGCCAATCAGGTCCACGATGCAGTGGAATATACTTTACTGTTTGTAGTCGTGGTCGTTCTTCATCGGCAATGTATTTGAAATCCCACTTAGATTTATGTTTATCAAATGTCACTTTATCGCCTTTCTGAATCAATTGTCCATTAAAAGCTCCATATCCAGCGTTCACATATGTGGAAGAGCTCCCAAAATCTTCATTCACTTTCCACTTGCCCTGAATAGCAATGTAAGAGCGGACTCCACTCACAGCTGCCGTCCCTGAGAGTACACTACCTTTTCGTATGTATAAAGAGGTATACCGAGGCACTGGATTACCATCTACCTTCCAATTCATATTTGCACCAGTCAATGCGACAATAAAGTTTCGTCCAAAATCAATTTTGGGTCCAATGTATGTGCATTCAATTAAGGAATGACCGATTGGATTACCGACAAGATAATTAGCCATGTCTGCAGATTTTACATCCATATATCCGGACTCAGGGATTCCATAAAATGCGCAATTTTTCCGACCTGCATCTTGCACAGACGTATGCATGCCAGATTTTAAAAAGTGGATATAACTCATAATTGAAACTGACGTAAATCTAGATTTTGACTCTTTAACGAAGTCCACTCCTTTAGTGTGATGCTTTTGACGTTTATTTTATCTCCAATTGCTATCCAACTGTCTTGTTGGTTCTTATCAAATAATCGTATAGGTGAATGTCCAATGACATGCCATCCTGCTGGACTCTCTATATTGTAAAATCCAGCGTACTTATGACCGACAGCGAAAGAACCAGCTGCAACTTTCTTGCGAGGTGTTTCTTTTCGTTTGATAGGCTCCATACCTAAACCAAGACAATACATAAATCCAGGTAGGAATCCATACATGCTAAGGGTTAACTCCGTTTTCAAAATGTTGTTAATCATTTTTCGTTTGGATAACCCCGTTTGCGACTCTACTTCCTTCCAGTCGAGACCTTTGGCAAAACAAATGGGGATTTGATATGTCTTTGATTTAGGCTTTTTAGGCGACAGTTTATTAAAAAGAGTTTTGTGTTTTGATAAAGGCTCATCTGAAACAACTAAGATTTCAGCGTCGGTGGCACTGACATTTGCTATGCCTTTAGCATTTGCTTTATGAATTTGCTGAGCGAGAAAGGGCAACAACTCCCCAATATCTTGCTTGACAGGAACAAGTCTGTAATGATTTTGATTTAGTAGACTGACACTAAATTTATAGGAAGACAGCTTTATTGATTTCAATGGTTATGGTCGTTTAAATAATGAAAAGCAAATTCTGCCATGTGTAAAGCCCCCTTGGTATCGCTATGAATACAGATGGTATCCACTTGCAATTGTTTTAATTCACCAGAAGGCAATTGTACGGAAGAATGATCCGCAAAGACTTTCAGCTGCTGAGAAGCTTGTTCTATGTCCAACAAAGCACCTTCTAATTTTCTGCTTCTCAAGGTGAGGTCTGCTTCGTATTGGCGATCGAGAAAAACTTCTGACATATGTGGGATTCCTTTTTCCTGAGCAATAGCTGCCATTTGTGATCCAGAGAGACAATATACGAACAAGCTTGAATCAATACGATTTACTGTTTCAAGAATAACAGTGGCATATGATTTATCACCAGCTGCCCGATTATACAAAGCGCCATGGGGTTTTACGTGATGCAATTGACTTCCTGTAGCTTCTACCATTCCTTTCACTGCTGATACTTGATAGAGAAGACTTGCTTCCAATTCTTTAGTCGAGAGGTTCATGTCTCTTCTACCAAATCCTTGCAAATCAGGAAACGATGGGTGCGCTCCGATCTTGACATTGTGCTTTATTGCTGCTAGAATTGTATCCTGAATACAAACTGGATCGCCTGAATGAAAGCCACAAGCGACGTTGCACGAACTCAAAAAAGGCATAATATCCAAATCGGTTCTCTTTGATTGGGATCCATAATATTCACCCAGATCACAATTGATGTCAATTTGGTTTGGCATAGATATTTAGGTTCTATCGACAGTTTCAATATGAAGCGTTTACTCCATGGCTAAATGTACTAAATTCCATATGTTCATTTCATAGATAAAGAAACTTAATGCGATAATTTATCCTGGCCAAAATAAAAAAGCTGACCAAAGAACGCACAACCTATACTTGATTTAAAAACTCAATTAAATTTAGAAGTGGAATTCATATTAAAAATAACAAAAGGAAAAGTTTCAGTAAAGATGGTAAGTAAAAGACCAGAAGATACTAGATACAATATAAAGTAGTATCTTGCCAAAGACTTCCTTAATCAAGTCAAAATATCCAAGTTAACCGATACAAGATGTAAAGTTGTTCTTTAGAGTGGTCTGCTGACGCCTGTTAGTGGGCCGCTCGCTTTTTACTATCAAATGAATTCTTTCAATAGACGGAATTGAGCGTAACAACTACAAATTTTACATTAGGTGTGCTATTGCCACTCATTGGCTTGAAGGGGCAAGAAGAAGTATTTTATTTTATTAGAGTGGTTACTTTTGCCTTATCGATATGCTTTTTGCCTTATCGATAGCGAGCATGGTTAGAGGAAATCAATTGCATGTTACAATAGAATAATAGATTGATTATCAATATTTTATTTAAAAAAACAGTCGGGATGAGAAGATTCGAACTTCCGACCCCACGCCCCCCAGACGTGTACTCTAACCGGACTGAGCTACATCCCGTAAACCTAAAATTACAAATTGTATGAGGAAAAACTACAGTTGTCATCATAAACAAATGTAATGTATGTAGCATTTGTCTATATTATATGACTATCTTTAGTTATCAAACACCTTATACATCTTTAACTCAAACACTACTAATTAAACTCAAATTTGGGCATTACAAAAATAAAATTTCTGTAGGGGACTACAAAAATGGTATTTCTGTAGGGATTTGCCTAGCTTTGTACAAATACTAAATGTTATGAAGGGTGATACAATTTTAATTGTTGATGACAGACAATTTGACAGAATATTATATAAGGAATATCTAGGAGAAGAGGATTATATTTTTCTAGAATTAGATGATGGAGAACACGTTCTCGAGTTTTTACATGGCAATCATGTTGATCTGATGCTACTCGATTGGCAGATGCCTCAGATGGGTGGAATAGAAGTACTGAAAATACTCAAGAATGATCCCCGTTATCAAGAATTGCCGATTATTGTTATTACAGGTTTGGAAGATGAGCGAGTCTTAGAAGAGGCATTCACATTCGGTAGTGTTGATTTCTTAAACAAACCAGTGAAACGAATCGAGCTGCACTCCAGAGTAAATAGCGCTCTCAAATTGCATCGAGCTAAAAAGCAATTGAAAAAGCAAAAAGATGAGTTGCAAGAGTTGAATGATATCATCAAACAACAAAAAGTAGAGCTCGAAAAATCACTTGAATTAAAAACTGAACTCATAGATCTGAGAGAACAACAGCACGCCAAGGAGATAGACACCACACACAGACAGTTGCTGTCTTTTGAATTGGATTCAAGTAAAGTCGGCAAGAAAATTCAAGAATTGAAAAGACTCTACGAAGACAGTTATAAAGCAGTGAAAGCCAATGTGAGTGACCCAGAGGTCCTTACAAAAATGAAAAAAATTGAACGAAATATATCCAGCTTATTAAGCGATCAAGACTCACATGATGAATTCAAAAGGCTCTTTGAAAATATAGATCCAAACTTCTTTAAAAAGCTCACCAAAATCAACCCGAAGCTCACAACTTTGGATTTAAAACATTGTGCTTACATTAAATTGAATCTGGATAATTATGAGATTTCACAGTTGCTCAATGTGGAGATCAAAAGTATCCAGATGACGAGGTATCGCATCAGAAAGAAACTCAATCTGGAAGAAAATCAATCTCTGCGGGAGTTTATTATGCTTCTGTAGCTTGCCAGAGCGCTTGATTTGCTGAGGCGAGACGACTGCAGCGACGCAGCTTTGGCTAACTTGCTCTTGATTTGCTGAGGCGAGACGCCTTCAGCGACGCGGCTTTGATGAACTTGAGCTTTAAACTTGAACTTGCTTTTTTAGTGCTGAGGCGAGACGCCTTCAGCGACGCAGCTTTGGCAAACTTGAACTTGCTCTTGATACTTGAACTTGCTCTTAATTAAGTTCTGGCAGGCAAGATGTTCTCAACCAAAATTTGTCGATTATAGTCATCATGTCAAAAAACTTGATGATGTCGATTGGTTTGATGAGATATGCATTCGCGCCATAGCTGAAACACTCGTCTATATCAGTATTCAAACTTGATGTCGTCAGTATAATGATTGGAATTTTCTTAATGGTGCTGTCCTTCTTATATTCTTTCAGCAACTCTTTTCCTTGCACTTTAGGCAGGTTAAGATCCATTATGATGAGATCTGGAAGGTCCGTGTAGCCATTTTTCACCTTTTCCTCTAGATACTGAAGAGCTTGACCACCATCCTTTAACAATTCAAGTTCGATAAATAAATTATTATCGCTGATTGCTTCCTCTATCAACTTTATATCGCCTTCGTTATCTTCTACGATGAGAACTTTTTTTGTCATAAATTTATACTATAAATCTATAGTTAAGACGGCCACAGTTACCAAAAGCCATTCTTTATTAGACTACAATTAATCTATATATAGTCTCCATAAGTCTACATTAAGATCAAATTATTTCTAATATAATAAGTAAAAATACATATAATGAGTATTAAAATCGCATTGTTGGTGCTATTTAAATATAAAATGTAAAGATATGTACACAATGCTTAAATTACCTATATTCTGTCAATACAGTCTCTACTCTATACCTGAAGGCTATATCCAGTACAGCAACGACATGCTCATTTGCAACTCTCGGGTGAGGAGCAATTGTTATACTCACATCTCTTCCTGAATCCTTGATTTGCTTGATGGCTTTATCCAAATTAACTAGATTCAGGCGTTTACCATTGATCGAATAGTTGCCATTACTACTGATTGATATATTGGTTGGTTTTTGCGTAACTGTTGGAGGCACTCGTGATTTTCCAGGCAGTTTCAAATTTAGGGCATTGGGGATGATTAAGGACGATGTCAACATAAAGAAGATCAACAATAGAAAAATGATGTCCGTTAAGGAGGACATATTAAACTGTGCGCTAACTTTACTTTTCTTTTTTATACCCAAAACTTACTTTCTTGGTTCTGTTGCAATAATCGCCCTCATACGAAGAGCATTTGAAATTTCTATGATGTCATTTACTTTTGACCATGGTACGCCAACTTCGGCCACAATAGCAATTGTCGCATTTTTTTGATTATCCATCTTTTTATAATCGGCTTGGATTTTCGACTTTATCTCACTGACTTTTGCTGTTTTGCCATTATAGGTAGTTTTACCGTCTTTGGTCATCATTACGGTAAAATCTGTAGGCGCTATGGTCTTACTGTCAGATTTAGGCAATGGCACATTAATCTGGACTAGAGAAGAAGTCAACATAAAAAAAATCAGCAACAAGAATATGATGTCTGTCAAAGACGACATACTAAATTCTGCACTTACCTTATTACGTTTTTTCATCCCCATATTAAGTCAATGGTTCTTGTAACAGATCCATGAATTCTACAGTCGTTCGCTCCATTTTAAAGACGACCTTCTCCACACTTGCAACAAGAAGATTATAACCTACAAAAGCAAAAATTCCAATCATCAAACCAAAGGCAGTCGTTATCAAGGCTTGATAGATACCGCCTGCTAAAACATCAGGCGTGACATTAGACTCTGTTGCCATTTTATAAAAGGCCAGAATCATACCTGTCACAGTACCGAAGAAACCGATCATAGGTGCTGCACCTGCTATACTTGCGAGCGTAGACAGGTTTTTCTCCAATTTAAAAACTTCAAGGTTTCCGACATTTTCGATAGCCGCATCGATATCACGCAAGGGTTTTCCGATCCGCATGACTCCTTTCTCCACCATTCTTGCGATTGGAGAATCAGTAGATCGACAAAGTGCCTTGGCTCCTTCTATATTACCAGCTGCTACTGCTGCTTTGATGTTGTTGATAAAATTCTGATCAATACGGCCAGCTTTTTTTATTGTCAGCCAACGTTCGATAAAAATATAAAGAGCGATGACAGACAAAAACAATAGGATCGCCACAATGATCATCCCCAAAGGGCCTCCTTGTAAAACCAGATCAATAAGTCGTTTATATGTGCCTACTTCCTCTTCAGTGGGTAGTTCTGGTGTTGCCTGAAGAAAGAAAATACCGAATTGTATCATAAAAGTGGTTTAATTCTAGAATAGTATGGAGGTTGAACGAATCTTAAGTTTCCGTAAGTATTTTGTAAAACCAAAAATACAAAGATTTAATGACTATCATGATAAATAATCATATATAATCTAGTGGTTATCACCTCATTACAAATAAGTAAACATTTTGTGCTGGATTCTGTTATAGTAGCTTTAACAAAATTATAACTATGAAACAATTTAGTATTCTAATATTTAGTGCTCTTTTCTTATTTGCTGTTGGGTGTAAACAGTCTGGCGGTGAGAAAGCTGCCACAGGCGAGGCTGCCAAAGAAGCCGTTGCTACTGGACAAACATTATCAGTCAATACGGCTCAATCTTCTATGACGTGGACAGGATCTAAAATTGGTGGAAGCCATACAGGTACGATAGATATTGCTAGTGGCAATTTAGCTGTCAAAGGCGGGCAAATAACTGGTGGTAATTTTACCATCAACATGAACAGTATAACGAACACAGATTTACCCCAAGAGAAACAAGGTGACTTGGTTGGCCATTTAAAAAATGCAGACTTCTTCGATGTTGCGAAATATCCAACTGCAAAATTCGCCATTACGAATGTGACCAAATTAACCAATGAGCCTGGGGCATCTCACTTGATCTATGGTAATCTGACGATAAAGGATGTCACAAAAGAAGTTGGCTTTAAAGCAAATGTGAACATTACTGGCAATTCGGCTATGGTAACAACACCTAAATTTGCCATTGACAGATCAGACTTTAATGTCAAATATGGTTCTACAAAGTTCTTTGATAATTTAAAGGATAAAGCAATCAATGACAACATTGACTTTGTCATCAAACTCGTTGCTTCCTAAAGACCATCACGTAAAACATAAACCAAAAAGAAACCGTTGCTTAATTGTATAAGCAGCGGTTTTTGTTTTTAATCTGTATGCGACATGCAAAAACGCTCATTTATTTCAGAGAAAATTTAGAAAACAGTACATTCGCATTAGACATATTTACCATATAATATGAGACACGCAATCTTTTCGTTAGCCCTGCTACTTTTATTAGGCCATTGGTTTGCTGCCTGCAGTGGAGAATCTGCAACAGCAAGTCCTAGTCACCAAGCAAACACATCATCTCAATCAACTGGCATCAACGCGCCCAGAGCAAAAGTTGATCCTGGCCAGATTACTCGTGACCCTGTCTTGGGAGGACCAGCAGCATTTACCATTCGTGCAAAAGGTACGCCACAGGGAGAAGCCTATTTGATTGGCATTCTTGGTGATCAGAGGTTTCGTTTGGATACAGCGAACGTGTCTCCTCAAGGCTTATTGACATTTGAGCGCAAAGAAGGCTATCCACAAGGACACTATTATGTTTATTTTCCAAATAATAAAAATTTCCAGTTGCTTCTAGGAGAAGATCAGAAGTTCGAAGTAGAAGTCGACTTAGATGACATCTTCAATTCTCTGAAAGCAAAAGGATCTCCAGACAATGAATTGTTGTATGGAAACATCCGTTTTGAAAATGATCTGCGGCCAGAATTTGCGGCAGTGGCAGAAGAATTATCAGCGGCAGCAGAAGGATCAGCTGCACATAATGCAGCCAAGGACAAACAGGCTGCACTCGTCCAGAAGCGGAAAGATCAATTGCAAAAAGAATATGATACCTATCCAAAGTCATTATACACGGCGTTCAAAAAGGCGGGCCAAAATCCTGACCCAAGGCTAGACTTGCCGCAAGAAGCTCAGGTCTCTCAATACAGAAAAGATTTTTGGGCCAGTGTCAATTTTGCTGATGCAAGACTCTTGCGCACTCCCGTGATTATCAATAAAATGAAAAGGTATATGAACGAGTTGACACAACAGCATGTCGACTCTGTGCTACATTCTGCTTTATATATCGTAGATGAATCCGAACCCTATCCTGACTATTTTAAGTTTTTTGCCAATTGGATTCCGCTTACTTATGAGCCAACAAAAACTCAGCTGATGGATCCGGAAAAAATATTGGTAAATGTGATTCAACGTTATTTTACCAAAGAGAAAGCTTTCTGGGCAGACAGTATGCAGATTTACGGATTTCAGCAACGAGCCGCAGAAATGCAAAACAGTCTCTATGGCAACAAAGGTCCCAATGTCACTTCCACTGATCAGTTTGGTAAACAGCAGACTTTGTTTGACAAAACCGCAGACTACCTGATCGTCTACATGTACAATCCTGACTGCGAACATTGCCAGGAGCAAACGCCAAAATTGGTAGACTTTTACAATCAACACAAAAACAACGGCATCGATGTTTATGCAATTGCCATTGACACCGATGACACTAAGTGGAAAGACTACATCAAGAAAACAGGCATGACTTTCACCAATGTCTATGATGAATCTAATCGCTCGATTTATGGCAAATATTACGTTGACCACACACCAGAATTGTATGTCCTAAATAAGGACAGAGTGATTATCGGTAAAAACCTAAAGGTGAATCAAGTGATGACGGTGATCGATCGAGATAAAGAGAAAGGGTGATTTGCTTTTGTGAAATAGGCTTAGGCTTGAAGTAAGTGCATTTCAGTTAAGCTTTTTCATGATACAGTGATGCCATTTTCCTTCACGTAGCGCTTTCGTTCTTCGAAGAATTCTGGAAGGCGATTTTTGAAGACGATGTTTTTGTATTTAGCTACTTCTTCTTCTAATGAGAAATCAGGTTTAGAAATGTAGGCTCTGAATATTTTTGCAAGGTTTAGGCTGCCTTCAAAATTTTTTACGCTCAACTTATTTTTATTATAGTAGATAAATTGGGTAAAATTTGACAATTGTGAATCAAAAAAATCTAGATTATCAAAGGTGATTAGATAGGTGGATATTAAAAACCATCTACTTTGGCACCTAAAAGGAAAAAATTTAAAATCATTTAACAAGATGATATCTGCTAATGCATTGTAATTCAATCTACCAAAACTCAATTGAACAACGGTCATGAGTTCACTTTCAGCAGCATGTTCATTCGCTACTAATTTACCATAGTTTGATTGAAACATTTCAGCCCATTCAAATTGCTTTAAATAGCAAGCCAGTTGTATAATATTTTGAAATCTTGTTGCACCAATTTTATTTTTATAAGTCAATATTTTATTTTTAACTCCATATTCAAACAAATTCAAAGCTTTTAGACCATCCACATTATTTATTGCTAATCTTATGCTTTTCCTAAGGTAACTCTCGCACTCCGCAAACATAATTGCTTTAAGTTCAATGTTAATATTTCTATTCTCGATAAGCTCTTTAAACAAATAATTAAATGAGACTGGATCAAATTCTAGATCACTGTTTAAGTGCTTATTTATAGTGAAAAATGTATCATTTAGGTGGTTGCTTCCTATTTGGATATTTGACAAATCTTCCTCATGAATAGTCTTATTAGAAATTGCATGTTTAGTGGCGTATTTATACATCGCCTTATTTGCCTTATACAAGGTCAATAAAGCTTGATTAAGTCTTAATATTATTTCTTGCTCATCATTTTTAATTGGATTAAATGAAAAATATTGGTGGTGTAAAATTTTCAATATATATGGTTCAGCCCCCTATTAATCGGACAAAGTTCTAATGACGATTAAAAATATAAAATATTCGCAATATATTGCTTTTGCGAAAATGCCAACGGTTACCTTTGTACCGATGGATGTAATGTGTAGGCCTACCATTACTTTTTTCGATTCTATCGAATCGATGCGAAAATGCCTTCAGGTTCCCATTACCCGATACATGTATTTATTTATGTGTGGAGTGTCCATCACTTCTTGGTATGGTATTTTTAATTTAAACGTAGCTTTCTTTTTTTCATAGCTATTCATAATAATTAGATCACTTTCCCACAATGTCCAAAAGTGTGAGGGATTTAGCCCAGCAATCGAACTATGATTCCTCTTATTATTATATGTAGCATAGAATATTTCTAGTCTATTTTTCAATTCCCTAAGACTGCCGAAATAATTATTTTTCAGTGATCGTCCAAGTATATTATGGAAACTTTCTACATGTCCATTTTCCTCTGGAGAATAAGGGTGTGTAAAGACTTGATTTAGATAATTATCTTCGAAAAATGACTGTATCATCTTTGCACAAAACTGTTTTCCATTATCATTTCTGACTTCTACTTCTATAGACTCGTTGAGCAAATCAGCGGTCTGTAGGTAATGGACAATTATATACTCCCACACTTGTTTAACTTGTTCTTTTCTCATCCAATAACCAACACTCCAGTGCAATACATATCTAGTGAATGTGTCGATTACTGTGAGAATGTAGGCATATTGCTTTTTACCTTCTATCCAACAATATTTTATGTCCATCTCCACTATTCGCAAAGGTCCTGACGGTGTAACTCGTCTGAATTTTACAAATTTTCTTCCTTTTTTCTTCTTTGCTTTACCTAACAATCCATTTTGTTTTTCTAAGCGATAGACCTTCTTGTGATTCACATACCATCCGTCTACTTGTAAGGTGGTTGTTACTGTACGATACCAATTGGGTAAATCAGGATTGGATAAAATGTTGATGATACATTCTACCAATTCTTCATTTGACCTCTCTTGTATGAGCTGAGAGACATGGTCCTTCCACTGAGTAAACAGTGTCGGACGTTTGCCTGGCTTTCTTCCGTTTGATTCATAGTATAATTGATGCTTTGTCAACCCAGTGAGTTGCAATACTGTATCTCTGGTCAAACCATAGTTCATATATGCTCTTGCTAACATTATTTTCTCAGCTCTGGATACTTTTTTTGAAGCAACTCGTCTTTGAGCCTTGAACCCAGTTGTTCTTCAGCCAACATAAGTTTCAATGTCTCTACTTCCTTTTTGAGTGTTTTGATCAGTGCAAGATCTGCTTTTCGATTACCATGATCCAAGCCCTCTTCTCCACTTTGGAGTAATTGTTTTTTCCAATAATAATAGCTCCCTGGATATATACCATATGTTGAGCAGGTAAGCTTGACGCCATTTTTCTGGCATTCAGCTATAATCTTCAATTTTTCTTCTGTGGTAAATTGTTTTCTTCCACTAGGTAACTGTTTCATGTCCATAAGTTCTAAAAATATTTTTAGAACTTTGTCTGATTATTTACGGGGCTGTAACAATATATTCAAAATAAATCCTATTTACATTAGAGTTATTTTCCCATTTTTGAATTAAAGCGTCCGCTTTTTTATTCGCCAATTTAAATAAGCCTCTATCATTATACACTTTAAACTGACGAAAATTATACTCCGTATCATCTGATAGAACATCATTTACAACCAAACACTTTTCAATTAGCTTACAAAGCTTTGACATCAAGTTTTGAACATTCTTCCGAGACATGTCATCAAAATGTTTTGTTCTTATGTAGTCAATATCAAAAGCGCTGGAGTTCAGGTTGCGACGCCGTTGATACAAGAAGTCGAAGAGTGACTTGATCTGAGGTGAGACAGATTTACGATTTTTTATGAAATGTTTACTCTCGTTCCATTCAGTTAAATCTAGAACAGATAATAGTTGGAATAATTTACTCTCTTTCATCTGAATATTGTGCCCAATTATTTAATACATCTAGTTGATTTAGAGAAAGTTAATACAACACACCCTCATATCAAACTACTTAAAACAATAGGAAAATACGACATTTTCTTAACTCAGCAATTTTTCTAATATCCATCAGACATATATACACATAACATACTGAATATCAATAGTATACTAATATAAACATACTCATTATTATCAGATAAGTGAAAATATTCAAAGACAGTTTATTTGTCCTAGTTATGTAATATTGACCTAGAGGGTCAATTTCTATAAATTCCCCATTTTACTAGGACTGAAAAGGAGATTGTATTAGTTGGCAATCTCCTTTTCAAATAAGTTAATATCATCTGGCCATAACCAAGAATTGGGACTTAAGTATGTGCATTTGGGTAACG
>CALLFA010000187.1 GCA_937997635.1 uncultured Saprospiraceae bacterium
CACAATGGTAGTCTACTAAAGCTAACAACTTAAAACTACTGCGGAATAATCGTCCTTAATTTTTTTTCAATAACAGATGGAAACAATCGCTTTATCAACACAAACTTTGTTTCTTTTCCACCCACGAGCAATTCGGACTTATCTGCTTTTATAGCAGCAACTATCTTCGAGGCACATTCTTCAGCTGTCATGCCTTTGGCTTGGTTAGCATCCATTTTGCCGTAAGACTCTGCCTTATCATTTAACGCGTTTTTAGATATGTCTGTACTGATGTAGCCAGGACAGATGACAGTAACTTTTATATTGTCTGCAAACACTTCAGATCTCAAAGAATCGTACCACGCTCTAACAGCATGTTTCGAAGCGGCATATGCAGAACGATGAGAAGTAGAAATATACCCAGCCACACTACTAATAGCGACAAGGTGGCCTGTTTTCCTTTTTATCATCGATGGCAATACATATCTGGTCAACGCCACTAATCCAAAATAATTAAGATCCATGATTTTCTTATCGACTTCAAGAGTGGAGTCAATGACTTTAGATCGTTGAGAGATACCAGCATTATTAATCAACACATCTATATCCCCAGTCTTTTGCAGCACAGAATCAAAGTGCTGATCAATCTCCTCGTATTTTGATAAATCGATACTGAGCAAATCTACACTCGCCGCACCTGTACAATTAGCTTTTACGGTTTGTAGCTTATCTGTGCTTCTGGCACAAAGCAGTAATCGTGAACCTTCATTTGCGAAAGCATATGCTAAAGCCTCCCCTATCCCTGAAGAAGCACCAGTAATACAGACTAATTTATCTTTTAGATTTTTCAAGATCGATTGCGTCTTCCTTTAAGCATACCAAATAGCCAAATGATGATGATGGCGCCTACGGTAGCTGATACGATCATTCCAACAATATTTTGTGGCAGATTAACTCCAAACGTATCTGATACAACTTTCACAATGTTCTTTCCAGGAGTAAGTCCAACAAGGTTAAATAAAAACCCACCTACAATGGCACCAGCTATGCCCAATAAGACATTGATGATAAGACCAAAGTTGGTACCTCTCATAATACGTGCTGCTAATGTACCGGCTATACCACCTACAATCACCATCACTATAATATTCATAATATCAGCAGGAGCTTCCATATGTATTCAATTTTGGGTGCAATATAAGGTGTAATGCTTAATTTTTAATTTTTAATGCTCAATGATCTTATTGTGGGCATTTATGCATTCTTTTCTTCTAATAATTCATACTACAGGGGTAATGCTTAATTTTGAATGTTAAATTTTCAATGATCGTATTGTGGGCATTTATGTGCTCTTTTCTTCTAAAAATTCATAGTTTATGAGTAATGGAATTAGAACATTATATCAATGTTAAATTTAACTACTGGCTGGTGATTAATGCTTAATGAGATATCATATGCTTTTCTTTAACTTATATATTACTATTACAATCACTTTAGTTTAAAATATATTGAATGAGACCTTATCTACTTAAAGAGCTGACATGGAAGGAAGTGAAGGAGGCTGACTATGAACTTGCGATTCTTCCTTGGGGTGCTTGTGAGGCGCACAACTATCATTTGCCATATGGGACTGATATCTACGAGGCAGATTTTATAGTTGAAGAATCAGCTAGAAAAGCCTTTGATCACGGTGCAAAAATCATAGTCTTGCCAACGATTCCGTTTGGTGTCAATACTGGTCAGACAGACATTACACTTGACATCAACTTGCATCCTTCGACTCAGCATAAAATGCTAGATGACATCATAGAAGTACTTAATCGGCAAGGCATCCATAAATTATTGGTCTTTAATAGTCATGGAGGCAATACCTTCAAAACGATGCTACGGGAGTTGGGTGTCAAATATCCCAACATGTTTTTAAGTTCTTGTCATTGGTTTAGAAGTGTGGACAAAGACAACTACTTTGAAGAGAAAGGTGATCATGCTGATGAGATGGAAACGAGCATCATGATGTACATCCAACCTGATCTTGTCAAACCACTTGACACTGCTGGTGATGGTGCTGCTAAAAAGTGGCGCATCAAAGGCATCAATGAAGGTTGGGCATGGGCAGAACGTAGATGGTCTCAAGTCACAGCGGATACTGGTATAGGTAATCCATATAAATCAACAGCAGAGAAAGGCAAGAAGTTTGTCGAAGATGTCACCACTAAGTTGGCCGAATTATTTGTGGACATCAGTAAAACCAGTATTGATGATTTGTATGAATAAAACCCTTTACGCTGGATCAGCTATCGTATTAACTTTCTTTTTATTTGCACTATCATGTGCTCCAAAAATTGTCATTGATACTATTTCAAATAACACTTACCCAAAAACGGAAGACTATCGAGCTTTCGCTGTTTTGGAAAAATATGCTGACCTAAATAAAGCTGAAATAGAAGATCACATTGGATCTGTACAAATAAAAGAAAAAGGATTAAGCATCAATTGTGATTACAAGACAGTACTTGCACTTGCTGAAAAACAAGCAAGAGAAATGGGTGGCAACTGCTTAGTGATCACCGAACATAAAGAACCAGATTTCAGATCAACTTGTCATCGAATTTCGTGTGACGTCCTTCGCATCATCAACCCAGAAAATTATGAAAAAGAAATTCTTTGGCATCCTAATCGACCATTGACTATTGCAGACTTTAAAGGATCAATTGACAAACGTCCTTTCCAAGCTACCACATATTCAGGTATTACTTATTACGCTTCAGGCAACCCGATCAGTGGGAAGGTGACACTTACTGTCAAGAGTTTATTTGATTGTCATCTTTCTTATTTCAAACCATCAGATATTGACAACTATATTTTGAAGCACGAGCAACTTCATTTTGATATTACAGAAATTTATACTCGACAATTTAGAAGAGAGATTATTGAATCCAATATGTCTTATAAAGAATTCAATACTATACATCAGGAATTATTTTCATCAATACTAAAAGAACTATCCTTAAAGCAAGATGAGTATGATGCAGAAGTTTATGCAGATAGAAGTCTGCAAGAAAAATGGAACAAATGGGTTGCTAAGACTTTAGATGAATTGAAAGATTATAGCGATGTGCTTATTGAATTATAAATAAATTCTGAAATATCATTAAATCAAACTTGCTCAAAACAAAATTCTATACCCAACGGATTTGAGCATAAGCTGTTAACTATGAGGCCATTTTTTCAAGATCAAGGCGTAAAACGTAGGAATAGTGGTGCTATTACGAGGCCTTGCAACGCAGGTATTGATAAAATGTGCAGTAGGAAAAGGGTCACACTCAAGTGCGCTGGGTATAAAACTATGTCTTGGTTTCAATCTTACCAAAAGCATTAAATAAAAATACAGTTCCAACAACAGCAGCTGCCAAAAATGAAAAGGCCAGACTGGTGTTGCCATAAATGAAATGCCCCATACAAAACAATGCGGCATATACGGTCATTACTGAAATGACAAAAGACAACAATTCAAGAGGTAATTGATCTTTCGTTCCATCCGTTATTTGCACTCCATCTCTTTGAGCATCATGAATGACTTTATTCCACCCAGGTCCCCCAGGTTGAATTTTTTGATAAAAAGATCGGAGTGTTTCTGTAGACGTTGGTGCTGTCAAAAAAGTCGCAATAATCCATATGATAGTTGTCAATATTGCACCTATAACAATTGTTTCCCAGCCTTCTAAACCATGATCAAAAAACGTAAAATACCCAGCAATAATTAATGATGCAATCATGGCAATAATTTCTGTCATTGCATTAATTCGCCACCAAAACCATCTGAGAATATAAATCGCACCAGTCCCCGCACCCAACAACAATATCAAATTGAATGCCTGACCTGCATCTGTTAAAACTAATCCTAAGCTTAAACCCATAATTGCAGACACTAAAGTAAATCCACGTCCTGCCCATACCAATTCATTTTGAGTAGCCTCAGGTTTGATAAATCGATGATACAAATCATTGACTAAATAGGATGC
The DNA here is from genome assembly GCA_937997635.1 of uncultured Saprospiraceae bacterium. Taxonomy (GTDB): domain Bacteria; phylum Bacteroidota; class Bacteroidia; order Chitinophagales; family Saprospiraceae; genus CALFUK01. The sequence continues at coordinate 4,002 of CALLFA010000187.1, forward strand.
TCCCAAATTGAGCTGCGTTGACATGGTAGACATAAATGCAGCAATTAAAGAAGCAGCCACTAAACCCAATAGGCCAGGTGGCAATAGTGTCAACATAGCGGGATACGCCACATCATCACCCAATTTGTTTTCTGGCAAATTTGGGAATACTCGCTGGATATCGGACACTTCTGGAAACACGACTAAAGAGGCTAAGGCAATTAAAATCCAAGGCCACGGGCGTAATGCATAATGAGCCATATTAAAAAACAGAGTTGCCTTAATTGCCCCCTTTTCATTTTTTGCAGAAAACATTCGTTGGGCAATGTAACCTCCTCCTCCTGGTTCTGCACCTGGATAATAGGATGCCCACCATTGGACAGCAAGCGGAACAATCATGATCGGTACCCAGACAGATGGATCTGAAAAATCTGGGATCATAGATAATTTTGGCGCTACATTTTCATGGACCAACAATTCTGACAGTCCTCCAATCTCGCTTATCCCTATCAAGTGAATACATGCCCAAACGGAGCCAATCATTGCTAAAATAAATTGCACAAAATCCGTAATCACAACTGCTTTCAATCCACCAAACGTACTATACGCAATGGTAATGCTTCCTGCCAATAATAAGGTAAACCACCCGTCCCATCCCAAGACAATTTCTCCAAATTTGATAGCTGCAAGAGATACAGCTCCAGTGACCAATACATTAAATACCAATCCTAAGTACACAGCTCTAAACCCACGTAAAAAAGCAGCTAAAGGCCCACTGTATCTCAACTCATAAAATTCAATATCCGTCAATACATCTGACCGACGCCACAATTTTGCAAACACAAATACTGTCAACATTCCCGTCAATAAAAAGGCCCACCACACCCAGTTACCGCTGACACCATTTTTTCGAACGATATCGGTCACTAGATTTGGCGTATCCGCAGAAAACGTGGTTGCAACCATCGACACACCCAAGATCCACCAAGCCATATTACGTCCAGACAAGAAATATTCAGATACGGACGATCCAGCTTTTTTGGATACGATCAATCCAACAACTAGGACAAATAAAAAGTAAGCTGCAACAATGGTCCAATCGAGGGTAGTTAAATTCATGTTTTAATTTTAATGTAGAATGTTGAATGTAGGATAAATTGAAAGGAATCAATAATTTATTTTCATCTATATCATTGGTAGGCAAAAATTAAAATTAAGGCCTAGATTCAACGTCAATAGCTAGTATCACGTAATTCATAGTTGGTACTTCTTATTTTTTAATCAGACTCTTATTCTCCGGATATTCTGCGGTGATTAGAAGTACTATTCTCCACGAAACATTCAACATTCAACATTTAACATTCAACACTAATACCCTACTGCCAGTCAAATTTCCATCGTCGAAATGCTTCAATAGCTTCATATTCTGCAAATCCTAGTCTGCGATAAGTATTGGCGGCTTCTCTATTCCGATCTTCAGCCCGTTGCCAAAATTCACGAGCATCTCCGCCTGGAAATGGCGCACTGTCTTTCTGAGATTGATGCATAAATATGGCTTTGCGTTTACGGAGCAATTCTTCCGGACTAATTGGTACTGCCATTTCGATTTCATCAATTGGGTATTCGTGCCAAGCTCCTCTGTATAGCCAAAGCCAACAATCCTTCATCCACTTTTCCTTCTTCAACTGATCAAAGGCTTGAAAAATACTTTCCAGACACACGCGATGAGTCCCGTGTGGATCAGCAAGGTCTCCTGCAGCATATATTTGATGTGGTTTGATTTGTTCGATAAGATTTCTGACAATCTCAATATCGTCTTGTGAAAGGGCTTTCTTTTTGGTCTTCCCCGTTTCATAAAATGGCAGATTCAAAAAATGGATGTTGGAATCTTGGAGACCACAAAATCGCGCACCTGCTCTAGCCTCTCCTCTACGGATCAAGCCTTTTACCTTCCGCACCGTGTCTGAATCAATTTGGCCAATTTGCTTATTTCGAATTGATTCCTCTGCTGCAAGCATATCATTTGTGATGTGCTCATCTTTGACACTCGTCACATATTCATTGTAAAATTCAATGTATTTAAGTGCATCATGATCATGTACGGCGATATTGCCTGAAGTCTGATAAGCAACATGAACTTCATGCTTTTGATCCACAAGTCTCAGAAAGGTACCTCCCATAGATATGACATCATCATCGGGATGCGGACTAAATATGATGACTCGTTTTTTACCTGGTTTCGCTCGTTCTGGCCTTGTCGAATCATCGGCATTTGGCTTTCCACCTGGCCAACCTGTTATTGTATGCTGCAATCGATTGAACACTCGAATGTTTAATTGATAGGCAGAAGCTTCCTCAATAATCAAATCGCTGAGGTTGTTCTCATTGTAATCTTCATTTGTCAATTTGAGAATAGGTTTGGATAATTTTTCAGACAACCACGTCACCGCTTTGGTAATGAGATCATCATCCCAATTGCATATGCCTACGAGCCAAGGCATCTTAAATCTAGTTAATTCTGAAGCGGCAGATCTGTCAATATAAAACTGGGTATTGTCGTGATGTTGCAAATAACTGCATGGTACAGCAGCACTCACTTCATCCTCAACAGCTACTTTCACGATCGGTGCTTTGTGTGCCCCCCACGCCATGATGTGAATTTCTTTGGCTTTCATAATGGTGTCTATACCCATTGTGATTGCGCGATAAGGAACATCTTCATTAGTAAAATCCCCTTTCGCGTCTTCGCGTGTCAAATTATCAAGACGCACCAATCTTGTTTTGGATGTCTCCCAAGATCCAGGCTCATTAAAGCCAATATGACCTGTTCTTCCGATACCTAAAATCTGAATATCTAAACCACCAAGCGATTCAATTTTTTGCTCATAGAAATCACAGTAGTCTTGGACGCCATCCATCTCAACTGTGCCATCTGGAATGTGTATATTTTCTTGTGGAATGTCGATGTGATTAAATAAATGTTCATTCATAAACCGAACATAACTTTGGACTGCATCCGGCTGCATCGGATAATACTCATCTAGGTTGAATGTGTAAACATTGGAAAAGCTAAGGCCGTCCTCTTTGTGTAATCGCACTAATTCTTCATATACCTTGACAGGAGAAGATCCAGTCGCAAGTCCTAAGACTATTGGTTGAAAATCCTTTTGTTTGTCCTTTATCGCTTCTGCAATTGACGTAGCGATATGTTTTGACGCTTCGGAGTTGTTTTCCCATATTTCTATTGGAATTTTCTCCACACTTTTCAGTTGGAATTTGAATTGATCCTGCCTAACTGTACCTATCGAATTGGTCATTGTTGATTCATTATTTACACTAAAAAAGAAATAAATGTGGTAAATTACAAATTGTGCACGTGCACAGTTAAATTTTTTCATGGCAATAACGATTAAAGACATAGCGGCAAGAGCAGGAGTGTCAAGAGGGACCGTAGATAGAGTGATTCACAACAGAGGCAATGTGGCTGTCCAAGTGAAGCAAAAGATTGAAAACGTAATTTCAGAATTGGGCTATAAGCGCAACATTATTGCCTCACAGCTGGTTGCCAATAGATCATTGACAATTGGTGTTGTACTGCCCCACTTTTCAGAAGACCCTTACTGGGCATTACCAATGAATGGCATCAATCAATGTTTCAAAGAATACAAGCACTTAAACATCAAATTAACCGTCTCCTACTTCAACTTAGCCAATGAGCAATCATTTATTCAGGCTTACCAAAACAACATGTTGCATCAAGTTGATGCGTTGATCGTAGCACCTATTTATCATGAAGCTGCTGATGCATGTCAAGACTATTTTTCTGATCGAAATATCCCAGTCGTTGCTGTGAACACACCGTTTAATTCTCCGAATGAGCATACCTTTTTCGTTGGATCAAATTCATATCAAGCTGGAAAAACTGCAGGAAGGTTGTTTGACATGTCCATCGCTGAACCAATCTCCATTTTGCAAATAAAGATTGGGAAGCAGACACGACTAGAAACCCATTACAAACTTAAACAGCAAGGATTGGAAGACTATTTTGAAGGAAAAGATGTTGGCATATCCACATTGCAAATAACAAATCTCGCTGGTAAAACTCATTTACTGACTGGCATTAAGAACCACATTGATAAACACGGACCCTTCAACGGAATCTTTATTCTGAACTCCAAAACCTATAGATTTGCACAAGCACTAAAAGATAGTATCGATGATTATACCGTAATCGGATTTGACCTCATTAGCGAAAACATCGATTGTTTGAGAAGCAATGAAGCAGCCTTTATCATCGATCAAAACCCAAGTCTTCAAGGATACCAAGCCGTAAAAACGATCTTGGATTTACTTATTTTTGAAAAATTGAATAATGCGGTTCAATATGTGCCTATTCACATTATCATTAAAGAATCATTAGAACAAGCATCTTTTGCATAATTTTGAATCTCATCAATTTGCACAACATATCATACATTAATGTGCATTTGTTGAAATATTAGTTGGTATAAAGAAACATCGTAAAGATTGTATTTTTAATCTTTTGGAGAGAACAACAATGACATAAACCAACTATCTTTGCACTTTATAAACTCTAACATTCATTCTAGCGTTAGGCTAGAGTAAAACGACTAGAAATGGCAATTTTTATTACAGATGAATGCATTAACTGTGGAGCTTGCGAGCCTGAATGTCCAAACAACGCCATATACGAAGGCGGTGTAGAATGGACCATAGCTGAAGGTACTACTGTCACATCTGAATATACTTTAGAAGATGGGAAAGTGGTTGCTCACGACGATGAACAAGCTCCCGTCGATGAAGAAATTTACTTCATCGTCCCAGATAAATGTACGGAATGTAAAGGCTTCCACGAAGAGCCACAATGCGCAGCTGTATGCCCAGTCGACTGTTGTGTTCCAGATGAGAATAGAGTTGAAACAGAAGAAGCCTTACTTGCCAGACAGGCGAAACTTCATGCCTAATCTTGCTAATATCGTCTGATTATTCCGTCCTACTAAATAACAATTGGTAATCATTCACCTTCTCAACAAAGGTTCGATTTGTTTGAGTTTTGAGATTCTTCGCCTGTACTACTGATTAACCAAAATCCCTCCATCAATTGGTATCACTGCCCCAGTCACATACGCTGATGGTTTTGCGCATAAGAAAATGGCAAGACTACCAATTTCATCTGGCTCTCCCATTCGTTTGAGTGGAATCATACCAGTTGCGTATTTTTTAGCTTCTTCATTCTCTGTTATAAACTTTGTCATTTTAGATGGAAAAAAACCTGGTGCGATTGCATTAGCTATTATATGCTTACTTACTAAATCTTTGGCTAATCCTTTGGTCAAATGGTTAATCGCAGCTTTACTCGCCATGTAGGAATAAGCTTGTTGGGTTGTTGCCATTAGACCAGCAATCGAACCAATATTGATGATGCGCGCTGGATCCTCTTTTGTGCCAGCCTTTTCTAACATTGGTAATAAACGTTGGACCAGATAAAATGGTGATTTCACATTCAATGTCATCACATCATCCCAACCGCGTTCAGGGAATTCATCAATAGGTGCGCCCCATGTTCTACCAGAATTATTGATGAGTACATCTAATTTTTCTTCACGTTTTTCTAGTTCATCCGCTAGATGCTGAATATTCTCTACAATAGAAAGATCAAAAGGAATAGATATACACTCACCTTGCTCACTAAGTTCAGCAGCTGTTGCATCGCATGTTTCTTTCGAACGAGAAGATATATAAACCTTAGCTCCTGCCTTAATCAATGCCGTAGAAATCATTTTGCCAATCCCTTTCGAACCGCCTGTCACTAAGGCAGTCTTCCCTTTCAATGAAAATAAATTTGATAAATAATCGCTCATATTCAATATTAAAATTTGCTTCGTCTAAAGTATGTTTATTCATATAATAAACAAACATAAGTAGATGCCTATCTGAATTTAATTAGCATACATCAACAAGAATAGAAAATGAGCATAAAGTAAACGAGTGACTTGGCTTTTCAGTAACTTTAAACAACATGAAACCTACAATTAGTATTTTCAATGATGTGATTGGACCAATAATGAGAGGTCCGTCAAGTTCGCATACTGCAGCTGGATGGCGTGTGGCTAATATGGCTATGCAATTATTGGAGGGTTACTTACTATCTGCTCATATCTCCTTTGACAGAAATGGTCAATGGGCGACTAACTATAGAGAACAAGGAACCGTTCTGGGCATGAATGGAGGTCTGTTGAATATAGACATGGCTGACGATCGAATGAAACGTACTGAAGAAATTGCAGCCGAAAGAGGTGTTACAATTCATTACACTGTTGGGTCTTTTGAGAATTCACATCCAAACAGCATGTTGCTTACACTCAATAGCAAGTCGGATAAAACTATTGAAGTGCTAGCAGCTTCACTAGGAGGAGGTTCATTTGTAATACAAAGAATCAATGGGAGTCATGTATCTTTTAAAGGAGATAAGTATGTTGCTCTGATATCGGCAACAACTAATCAAGAAGACAAGATTGGCAAGAACTTAAATGATGATTGTTCCATTCTTGTTGACAAAGTTGAACATTCGTATGCACACATTATAGAAAGCCCTTCGCCAATCAAACAAACCTTAGAGACTTTATTTAAAAATGATTCTGTTGTATTGTCAAGTACATTTGCCAATCCAATTTTGCCAATCATCTCAGGATTTGAGAAAGAACTTCCTTTTTCTACAGTAAGCTCTTTACTAGAATACGCTACAACAACGGGTATGAGTTTGGGCGAAATAGGACTCATTTATGAACACTACAGAAGTGGTCTTTCCAAAGAAATACTATTGCAAAAAATGGAGGAATTAATTGACATCATGGAGGCTTCCATTAAAAAAGGACTAGCTGGCACTGATTTCAAAGACAGAATCCTGGATCAGCAATCGCACAAAGTTGGCCAAGCAGAGAAGGCAGGAAAGATATTGCAAGGATCCATTGTCAATACCATAGTTAGCTACACAGCAGCTATCATGGAATCCAAAAGCGCATTAGAAGTTGTGGTTGCTAATCCGACGGCAGGCTCATGTGCTACGGTCTGTGCTGCAATGACTGCAGTTGCCGAAGAACTAGAAGTATCGAAAGAAGATAAAATCATGGCCTACTATGCAACCGGACTCGTAGGTGCATATTTCGCCATGGGACCAGGATTTTCTGCTGAAGAACATGGCTGCCAAGTGGAGACGGGGGCATCAGCAGGAATGGCTGCTGCGGGTATTGTCGAGTTATTTGGTGGAGATGCAAGTCAAGCACTAGGTGCAGCATCAATGGCCATACAAAATACTATTGGTCTTGTTTGTGATCCCATTGCAGACAGAGTAGAAGCTCCATGCCTAGGTAAAAACACCAATGCTGCAGTTAACGCTCTTTCTTGTGCGACAATGGCGTCTTCTGGATTCGCTCATTTGATTCCGCTTGATCAAGTATTGGAGACGGTATCGAGAGTGAGTGCACTGATGCCTGCTTGTCATAAGTGTACGGGGACTGGTGGGTTGGCGGTGACTGAGGCGGCTTTGGAGATTAAGAACGGATTGGGCTAGGATTTTAGGATTGTGGGCTTGTAGGATTATAAGATTTTAGTTTGTTTAGAATGATAGAATTTGAGAATGGGTAGGATTTGGAGAAAATAGAATCCAAACTTTAAAGTTTTAATCTGGCATAATTGTTCTGAACCTTAAAGTTCAAAATAGGTGCTTGGTTTTTTACCGAAACGCGCTTCATACAATTGAGAAAATCGCCAAACATTACTCATTCCAACAGAAAAGGAAATAGCTTTTACACTTCCATAAGCGCCTCGTTCCAGCAACTCCCTTGCTGTTTGAAGAGCTACTTCGATTTGAAATTTTTTAGGTGTCAATCCTGTTAACTGCTTCATGCGACGTTGAAATTGACGATCACTTAAAAATAACTGGCCAGCCAAATCACTAATATTGAAATCAGGGTTTTCTAACTCCTCCCTCATAATTGTTTCTACTTTTTGCACCCAATCTTTTTCGGCTTCAGATTTTGCTTGAGTAAGGGTATTCTTATGTTCTTCCTCAAAGATATTGGTTACCTCTTTTTCTTGGGTAACCTCCTTCTGTTGAGATGATACTTTTTGTTGCGTTACTTCTTTCTGTTGAGATGGTTCGTCAATTTTAAAAGAGATTCGCTCTTCATACCTTTCTAATAAATTATGTGTACGCGCTAGTAGCTCTTCAGGTAAAAATGGTTTACCAAGATAGTCATCTACACCTAAAGTTAGTGCCTTTAATCTATGATCTTCATTATTCAAAGCAGTAAGTATAATAAAAGGTATCTTCCTTAGTTCTTTATTATTTTTTACTTCTTCCAATAAACTGTATCCATCCATTTCAGGCATCATAACATCTGAGACAACTAAGTGTATGGTTTCTTTTGACAGAACATCTAGCGCATCCTTGCCGTGGTTAGCCAATTTTGTATGATACCTATTTGACAGTAATCGATTTATAAATTGCTGCATATCACGATTGTCTTCAACAATTAAAACAGTATGCTTCTTTTCAAAGGCATTTACAGGAGTAGCATGTAAATACTCTAATTCATCTATTTCTTCTTCTGAATTAAGAATTTGAATTTGATCATCATTAACAACATCACTAACACTTTGAAACGGGAGAACTAAAGTAAAGATACTTCCTTCACCAAGTGTACTTTCTACTTCTATCGTTCCATTTAATAAATGTGTTAATTCTTTAACCAAAGCCAGACCAATGCCTGTACCTCCTTGCAAATCAGAATGAGCTTGATTCGTCTGGTAGTATCGATTAAATATGTGTAATTGATCTTCGTTAGAAATACCCTTTCCTGTATCGATTACTTTCACAATCAATTCCTCGTTTATTAATGAAGCATTCAAAGTCACTTCTCCCCCTGAGGGCGTATGCTTTATTGCATTAGATAATAAGTTATTTATTATCTTTTCTAGCTTTCCAGCATCGATTAGTGCAACCGTATCTTTATCAAGATCTATGCTGTGATCATATTTAATACCAAGATGGGAAGCAAGTGAGTCATAATTATTAACGACACGGTTTAAAAAAGAAACGATCAAAATTTTATCCTCAAATAATTCAAGTTTATTGGACTCCAACTTAGACAAATCCATAATATTATTGACCAATTCTTTTAATTTATTTGTATTCCGCTCAACAAGTTTCAAATCCTTTTTAACAGAAGGAGATAAGTTATCATTTTCCCTTAATAACTGCTGTACAGGGCTGCTAATTAGAGTAAGAGGTGTTCTTAATTCATGAGAAGTATTAATGAAAAATCTTGTCCTTAATTCCTCAAGCTCTCGCATTTTCTGATTATGCTTATTATCTAATAATATCTTCTCCTTGGTCGTATATTTAAGAATGGAATAATTCGTAAAAAAGAATAGCCCACTTGCCAATAAAAGACCATACAGCAAATAAGCCCATATCGTTAAATAAAAAGGAGTCTTGATAGAGACGAATAAATACGCAGGTGTGTTTTCCCATACACCTTCGTTATTGCTTGCCTTAACATTGAACGCGTAATCTCCATACCCCAAATTTGTATAATTTACTTTCCGATTGTTTGCAGGTGTAATACTCCAATCTTGATCAAATCCATCTAGTTTGTATGCATAATTAATTTTATCTGGCGAGTTATAAACTAGCGCTGAAAAATCAAATCCAAAACTATTTTGATTTGGAGCTAAAAATATAGTATCTGTGATCGATATACTTTTCTTTAAGGGTCCTTTTTTATTGTTATCAGTCTTTTTATTTACAACTATTTCTTTATTAAATAAATAAAAATTAGTTAGTGTTGTATTAGGCTTGAATTCATGAATTTTAATTTTGTCAGGATAAAATGTATTAATTCCATTAATGCCTCCAATAATAATTTCCCCGTCTTCTTTTTTAAAAACAGCGTGCTCAGAAAATTCACTACTTTGAATGCCATCATTAACAGAGTAATAAGAAAATAAATTTTTCTCAGGGTCAAATTTGCACAAGCCTTTATTTGTTCCAATCCACAATTGGCCCTGATTATCTTCTATCAGTGATTGCACGGTGTTGTTTGGTAGTCCATCATTTGTAGTATAGACTTTAAATCCAGTATTATCTAATGATTTTGCAAAGGAAAACTGATTCAATCCTTCATAGGTCCCAACCCATATATCTCCATTTTTTGATTGGATTAAGGACCGTATGTAATTATTACTTAGAGAGTTTTCAGTTTGACTTTTTTGATAAACGTGTGAACGAATTGGATTTTGATTCTCATCTAAATCGAGCACATTTAATCCTCCTCCTTCTGTGCCAACAAACAACTGTTTTGTCTGTTTTGAAAAAAATAAAACCCTACAGTTATTTAGTGAAAGAGATGGAGAACTATCCGTACTGAAATGGTCCAATTGGATTAATTTACCGTTTGAATATTTACATTTATATACACCATATAATGTTGCAACCCAACATATATCATTATAAATGGGACTGACATAAAAAGAAGGTCCAAGATTGAGTGTACTAATAACTTGCAAAGAGTTATAAGTTTTCTTAACGACACTAATTCCAAGCTCTGTACAAACCAATGTATTTTCAGCATCTACACCAGCAATATGAAATACAGATTGGTTGTTAAATCCCAGCTGTTTAATTCTAGCCTGTTTATTCCTAGTCAATTCTAATAAACCATCATTATGAGTACCTATCCAGATATCATCCTCGCTTGTAGAATAAACTGCTCTTACGAAATTGGCTAAGTCTGTAGATTTTTCTTGATCATTTTGTAAATTATAATAATCAAATGATGCTCGATTTGGATCAAAAATATTAATACCTGCCCCAATAGTACCAATCCAAATTAAATTGTCATTGCTAACATATAGGGAGTAAACGAGGTTTGAATTTAAACTCCTATCATCAAATGGATTATGCTTGATGATATCGAATTCAGGATTATCATCATTAAGTCGAGTATGATCTAAAAACAAAATCCCCTGATTATGAGAACCTACCCACAAGTTTCCTGAATTATCGATAACAACACTAGAAATCTTGTTTGTATGAATGGGGGAATTGGAAGATGAATGTAAGAATTGTTTGACTTCTTTTGATTTAGGTTCATACCTGATAAAGCCATTATCATATGAAACAATCCATAAATTGCCGTGTAAATCTTCAGTAAGCTTTCGCGTGTTTTTAAGCCACTCGTTAAGTCTAATTTCTTCTTCAAGAATTAATTTCCCTTCATCTTGACCAAGACGATACAAATGGGAAGAACCGGCAACCCATATGTTCTCGTTATGATCACGTATACAATCTACAACATCGTAAACACCCTCTTTTCCATTAACTGCCAGAAGATGCACAGACTCACCTAGCAACTCTTCTTCTTGATCGCTAAGATTCATAACCAGTAAGCCCATGTTAGTACCTATAAATAGCTGATCTCCATTAACAAGCACCTTATTAATGGATAATCTAACATTTTCATATCCTGGTAAACTGCACCTAAAGATTTGCTCTGACTTCATGTCATAAAAACACAATCCATCATCTGTTCCTATCCAAATTCTTTTAAATCTATCTTCGTCTAGACTACGGATGGTATTATTGGGAATAGAATTATGATTCGAATTATTACTGTTAAACGTAGTTATTGTATATCCATCATATTGATTAAGACCATCTACTGTCCCAAACCACATATACCCTTGTGAATCTTTAAGAAAGGTGTACACTTCACTTTGAGATATACCATCTTCTGATGTTATATGCTGAAACTGCCGCGATTGAGAATAACAAACACTTGTGATTAAAACCACTATAGAAAAGCTTATACTTTTCTTTAGGTTGAGTGAACGCATCCCTAAAACTATGAAAAGAGTTTAAAGTATTCCTCAGTGTTTACGCTATGTTGATCTTTAGTCAGATATAGTGCATAAAAAATAGCAAAGATCCATTACAGATCTTTGCTAAATATGTGCAATTAAAGGATATGAGAGGCTCTAATTTTGAATACAAGCCTCTATTTGTACATTAAAGGCAGTACCAGCTTCTACCTCAAAGCCATTATTTAAAGTGATAGATTGTCCTGCTGAATACATAACTTCTTGTCCGGAGACTATTTGTTCTGATGTTATAGTCGTTGAGGCTTGAAAATTTCTATCGGATTCGATTCCAGCTAAATTTAGTTCATCTACGCACAATTCACCAACCGTTATCATCACTCCTATACTATTTAAGCTCTCTGTCGGACAATCTACATCAGATTGAATTAATTGTTCGACATCAGAGATTGTGGTTACTCCAAATTCAATCTGAGACATATCTATAATCGTTTCATCAAACACAAAACTATGTAGGTGGTAGTCACCCCCAGCAACTACATTGAATTCTGGGACATTACTAATCGCTATAATGGTTGATTGGTCTCCATACGATAAGATATATTGCTGCGCAGAACATGCAGGTATAATGGGATCATCACCTACGGATGCACCAATGGTTGCTGATCCATCTTGATTAATATCTACTGTGGCATCCATGAGCGTTCCAGCATTTGCCGTTACACAATTCTGTACATCTCTGAATTTAATCCAGTTAAGATTAAAAGCACTTGTAACGACATCCACTCTCAATCGATAACATCCTTTGGGCAAAGAGAACACAGAAGATTTATATAATGTATAGCTATTAAAATCAGCAGTAGCTGGATTCAAGCTTACTGAAGTCAGTACTTCTCCATCTTCGTTTAACAGAACAATCTCAGCTAGGCCAACAGGACTAGAAGCTCTGAGCTCAATTTCAAAATCGGACTCTTGATTAACTCTTACTGCATAGTCCATCCAGGTATCATCACCTATGAATGCCAATACACCTCCACCTATTTCACCGACAGGCGCAGGATTTATTTGAGCATCAAATACGTCCACATAATCTTCAGCTTGAACTCTACCTGGAATCAATGTATATACAGCAGGTACTCCTATACATTCACAATCTGCAGTGTACACATCATTCTCTGTATTAGGATCTCCATCGTCACAACTTCCTCCAATTGGAACATCACATCCTGCAACTTGTCTAAATTCAATCCAGTTGAGATTCAAGGCACTGGCTACAACATCAAGTCTCAATCGATACTCGCCTTCAGGAAGTAAAAATACGGTGGATGTAAATAAAGCGTAGTCATCAAAACTGGAGGTCGCAGCTGATAATGTCACCGTAGTCAATACTTGTCCATTCTCATTTAGTAAATCCAAAACAGCAACACCGAAAGGACTTGATGCTCTGGCATCTAGTTCGAAATAGGATTCTTCACTGACACTCACTTTGTATTCCATCCACGTATCATCAGTAATAAATCCAACAACATCTCCTCCCCCTTCACCAGATGGGGCTGGATTCACTTGTGCATCATTTAGAACAGAGAAATCTTCCGCTTCAATCATAGCAGGGATAGAAATAAATGGATCAGCAATTTGAGTCCCTTGACAATCACAATTGGCGGTGTAAACGTCATTTTCAGTACTTGCATTTTCATCATCACAATTTGCACCTTCTAAGGCAGCACAATCAACAGCTTCGAATTCCAGCCAATTAAGGTCAAAATTGCTGGTCACGACATCAATTCTAATCTTGTGATATCCAGTAGTCAATGTAAACGCACTAGATGTAAACAATCCAAAATCAACACCACTTGCAGTGGATGGACTGAATGATACGGTAGTCAGTATTGTGCCATCAGTATCCAATACATCAACTATCGCACTACCAAAATCGCCATTGGGACTAGAGGCTCTAAATGATGCCGTATACGCTATTTCTCTGTCTACATAAATTGGATATTCCATCCAAGAATTATCATTTAAAAAAGCAACAACTTTCGAGCATCCTTCACTCACTGGTGCTTTAAGATCGCGTCTGGCCTCAAAAGCATCATAATATTCTTCTGCCTCTATTTTTGCAGGAATAGCTGTAAATGCTTCTTCAGGAATCCCAACACATTCGCAATCATTGAAATAGTCAACCTCAGTAGTCATATCACCATCATTACAAGCTGTGCCATCAAGCAAAGGATCAAAACCTTCGCAAGGGTCTAGCTTAAAGTCTATCCAATTCAAATTAAAAGAACTAGCTTCAACTTCTATTCTAATTGTGCGACTTCCTGAAGTCAGAGCGATTGGATCAGAACGATATGTTTGATACGTATTGAATGCTTCTGACTCATTGTCTTCACAATTTTCATCCAATGGTATTGGCGTCGAAGGTGAAAATGAGACTTCGGCCAAAACATTCTGATTTTCATCCAAGACGTTTACAGCTGCTGCATTAAAGGTACCGTAGGGACTGGTTGCCCGAAACTCTAAGACATAATTCCCAGTTTGTGCTACATTAAGTTCATAATCAAAAAAGGTAGTATTATCAATAAAGCCAATGACTTGACCATCACCTTCTTGTGTAGGTGCAGGCAAGGTCTGGGCATTATTAAAAGCGGAGAACCCTTCTGCTTCTACTCTGCCAGGAACTGACCAAAATGGATTTACTGTAATCAAACTGCTTCTAACCAACCCCCCATCTTGCGTATACGCTTCAATCAAAACCTCACCACTTAAGTTATAGGTTGTGACGAGTCCATTTTCATCTACTGATGCAGTTCTTGGGCGATCCGAAGTCCAGGTTATTCCTCGGTTTGTAGCTATACCTGGAAACACTTGAGCATTTAGTTGAAATTGCTCTTGTAAGCCTAAGGTCTTCGTCGCTGGAATCAATTGCAATGAACCTACTCTGGTAGGCGTTGATCCTAGAGTACCACTTGTTAGTGTAGCTTGGCCTAGAGTTAACCAGCCAATTTCGTCTGCATCTTGTGTAACATTTGCAAATCGTACAGGCTTCGCGTTACTAGAAATCGTCTCTAAAGGGTTGATGATTCTCATCACAAAAGTATGAGTGCCGTCAGGTACATTTACAGTCGAATGAAAAGAGCGATAGTTGTTTTCTACATCAGGCTGGATAGTTCGCAAATTCCAGCTATCAGATATTCCCAATGAAGCGACATTTCCACTTTGATCTA
Source organism: uncultured Saprospiraceae bacterium (assembly GCA_937997635.1). Lineage (GTDB taxonomy): Bacteria > Bacteroidota > Bacteroidia > Chitinophagales > Saprospiraceae > CALFUK01. The sequence continues at coordinate 19,109 of CALLFA010000187.1, forward strand.
TATAACCAAACTCTGCATCCCAATCTGCATACATTGGGGCTAGGCCTTTATTTTGAATATTTACTTCTAATACGGGGTTTGAGTTTTCAGCAGTTATTCGATATTCATTGATATGAAATGTGTACCCTGTTCGCTTCGTAGCCTGAATGGCATTTGCCCACTCCACAGGATCACCCTCTTTGCATAGATCATTGAACACATAATCATGAAATAAAAATGTTGGTCTTGTGGAAACCAATGCTTCTTCCGTATTCTGACTGACTTGCGGTAGCCCTACGACGTCATTCGGATATTGTTCCCACACATATGGCTGGACATCTGGATCAACCTCTCCGCCGATTGGGTGATTTTTCCAATTCAAATCTGCATGATTGATTTCTAATTTAGGATGGAAGAACCAGAAAAAGTTAGGATCTTCAGAAACAGAGCCACCAAAATACAAGCCATCACTATAGCCGACAGCCTGAGATTCAGGTACATTTTCAGGAAAGCGAGCCAACAGGTTTTTATCACTAAATTCAAGTTCGTATGCGTCGGTAATGGCCTTTTGATTTGCTTGAGACATCGCCCAATCTTCTCCTTGTGGAACAAACTTTTCTCCAAATCCCAGATCCCATTCTCCAAAAATGCCATATAGGCCATAGTGAACAAGCCATACTCTTGGGTTGTCATTGTATCTCTCACCAAACCTTTTAACAAAGTTTAGCATAGCAGCCATCATCTCAGGGTGATTATAGTCAACCACCATTGAAGGTACACCGGCACCATCATCTGGGTCCATACCATCATAATAAATACGTGGTACATTAGACAAGAAAGCAGGTAAGTCAGACCGATTGAAGCCCATATCTACATTTACCTGCAAATATGAGAATCGACCCAGATCTCCTTGTTCACTTATAAACTCATCAAATGGCGTCCAATCGAAATTGTCTATACCAAACATGATTTGATCCAAGCCCAGAATAAGACCTCGTACACTATGAGGAAACTCATTACTAACATTGTAAAGTGGCGTTAATCCTTTGATTGGATTTAATTCGAGGCTATCCTGATCAGGATTATATGCTAATGGCTCCCAAGATTGAGCCTGGACTGATACCATAAAGAATACACTTATGGCAAGAATTGTACACAGATTATGGATGTTGCGTTGCATAAGATCTAAGGTTTTTTAGCGTGAGTAATTTAATACACTGCAAACATCATGGATTTTGAGAGTTGTTCTCTAGACGAAAAGCGTCATCAGGGTACAAAACCGGACTTTTCTATACAAAATGCGTCTTGACTAGACAAAACACGGCATTTTTTTTAAAATTGTGATTCTGGATGTTTCAGTTTCAATCTTGATCTAATCACAATTCAAATAATGTTATGTAGAGATTCAAGTTTTTGGATCATTCCATTATTTAACTAAAAAAGCCTCACATATTGTGAAGCTTTATCAGTACTCGAAGTACCCCTAAACGAGTAAAAATTTGAAATCACTTGTAATATAAGAAAAAGGTAGAGAGTCCATTAACACAGAGATTAAACGATAATTAAATAAAACGGACTCTCTTACCTGTTAGCTAACATATTTTATTCTATCCCACAAGCATCGTCAATCTTCACAGTAAGCATAGACTTTGAGCCTACTTCGAAACCTGCTTCAAGCACAATTTCTTGACCTGCGGCAAAGGTTATATTTCTTTGACTTATCTGAGCGTCTGAACTAATGGTGTTTTGAGCTCTATAGATACGTTGTGTTTCTAAATCAGTCGCATTAATGGCGGATGTGGACACATGATCATGTAGGGTGCATATGGCTTCACCCTTTAGATTTATAACATAAGAGTCATCTCCATCAATAGTCAGCCTTAAGTTTGCTTGAGTTATGGCTGGAGAGTCTTTTGGTGAATAAGCAATACGGACATTGTATGTCTCAGTATTACTTAAATCCGTTGGTTCAAACTCTAGTATCTGGAAAGCATTGGTTGCTGCATCGATGTAAATGTCTTCTATTGATACGATTTCTTCATTGGTATTCTCTATTGTAATGATTAGCTCATCCTCTTCAAAATTAGCATCTAAAACTAACTCTCCTCTATCTGTACCATCATCTACATTTGCAACATGACCATCAGCAATATCTTGTATGACACTTTTCGGAGAGTACACCATAAAGTCACCATCAATTTGATTTGGCCCCCAATACAAATCAGAAATATTCAAGCTAAAGTCTTGGTAATTTTGACCATCCCCAACAAGTGTAAATTGTACCATGAACACATCGGACCAATCCGCTGACTCACCAGCATTATTTTTAAAATGATTCTTGGTTAAAGAATACCTTGATGGCTCTTTAGTTAGCTCTAAGATGTACTTTCCTTGGTCACCAAAATCAGAAACTGATTCTTTCATGATGGCCACTTCTATCGTTCCCTGTCCTGAAATGGTAAAATTGAGGTTATCAAATTGATCGACATCTACGCCTGTAAAATTAGGGTTGAAGGATCGAAATACGTTGATGTAATTCTTAACAGAACCCGTCATCATAATATTCCGATCTAACTCGTAATGAGCCTCTTCAAAATAGTCGCCAGGTACGGATTCAAAAGAAGCTACAACATCCACCGTTTGATCGTATGAACTATTCCATGAACCACCAGATAGGAAAATCACATCATATGCATTGAGCGATTCATGATAGAAAGTAACACCCATATCGTACAATCTTCCCAGATCTAGCTCAATTGTTTCTGTAGGCGCACCACTTAAGTCTAAAGAGATGTCTACCGCTTGTGACTCATCAGTCTCAGTTAAACTCTTGGTACCGGTCATATTCACAGACGATAAATTAGATTTATTGGTGATATTCATAAAGAGTTTATCATCTGCATATTCAGCTGAATTAATGTAAAACACTGGAGATGAACCTATATTTATTGATTGTATGCGTTTCCCAAACTCATCCGTATTTGTAACCTTGGCGAATATATCTTTGACTAAAATCTCAAGGTCTCTCACATTGCTGGCCCAAACTTGAAAATTTAAATAATCCTGACCAGCTGTGTAATCAGCAAGATTCCAATGGCTTTCTAATATCCATTGACTATCACCACCTTCGGTTGTTTCTCTTACACTAAAACTCATCGCATACTCCACAACATCTACCTCTACCTCAAGTTTAGGAATGACTAAGTCTACAGCAAGGGTTTTTGGATTGGCTCCTCCTGTGGTCAATTCGGTACTGTAGGTAAGTATATCCAATATCTTAGAACCTGCTAAACGATCACACACATACTTCGTATGCTCATATACACCATCAACAGATCTTAAGCCAAGTACCGCTCCCCTTCTAAGATCATTTTCATAGAAGTCAATGGCGTATATCTCAGAAGCATTAGTTATATCAACCAGATGTGCTGGTGAACTAATGCGACTTTCTGTGTTTGGCAAAACGTCCACTGGCATATATGCTTCTATTGGAGTCTGCGAACTCCTCCTTGAATGTGAAGAGCTCGTTAGTAACTGCTTTGTAATGATGGCTTGACCATCTCGAGTAAATTTCCTACCAAACTTACCTAGTCGCTTTTCATAATTAACGCGATTAACTAAATTACTCAATCTATTATTGCTTTCTAATCCACCTTCAAATCCAGATTTAGTTGTCGTATACGCACAATTTTGATAGCAATCAGGATCGTCACAATCTATCAAACCATCATTGTCATCATCAATACCATTGCCACAGTCCACTTTAGTATTTCCATAAAATTGATAATCTTCTACCTCTCCAGTTACATCATCTTCATATAAGTCTAAGTCATCAGACGCAAGTGCTCGTTCACTGACAATGAGTCTTACTGCGACCGTATTATCTGTAAACGTCTCAGGAATTGATATAGACACTGGAACAGTCATTGGTCCAGAAGTACTCACGTTACCATTATAAAATTCATCAATAACATTGTCAGCATCCCAATCGATCCAGAGGCCATAATGTATGTCTACGGTTTGTTCAAAATTGGTATTTACTAATACCTCCCAATTTGTAATAGTGCCTGATGGTAAATAGGTGCTATAGTTTAATCCATCATCGTATGAATCGACGTCTGCTGTAATGTATGCATTGGATTCATTTTCAAAGTCTACACCCGATCCAGCCCACACTGCATCAAAGTCCGGGACTCCATTTGTATGTTGACTATACGTGAAGATACTTGCTGCTGGAAAAAGGCTATAGTCGTGATGATCAAAGGTTAATGGTGCCGGCAATTCTAAAGGACAAGAGAATCCATCATTAAATCTAAGTCCAGCAGTAGAATTCATCATTAGCTTAGTCTCACGGGTGACGACATCGACTCTAAATATCTCACCAGATGCGTTGTTTGATATATACAATCTACCGTCAGAACCAGTCCATTGTGCACCAAAACCACTGGATGGTACAGCATCTCCGAATAATGTCCCAATCGTTGATTGTTCTCCAGTCGTCGGATCAAATTTATATAGAGTGCTATTATGTACTGCATAGAAATTACCGTCCTTATTGTATGCCATATCCCAACCTGGCATACCAGCATTTAGGTAGCGTTCAACCAGATCAGGCAACTGATCATCTAGTATGGATTCGATATGTACTTTGACCATGTCATTGCCATCTTTGCCCCACCAATTACCCAACGTATCTACATCACCGACGTAGACTTTTTCATTAAACATTTCTCCTAAATTTTCGACGATTCCATCAGAGTCAAGAGAGATAAACAGCCTACCCTCAGCACCATAAACTAAGCCAGATTGATAATCAAATCCCAAACCATTAGCCTGGTGTGACATTGGAGAAATCTCATCATATGTGCCAGACTCTACATTCAGTTTGCCATAAAAATTGGGTTCTCCATTTTTCTTATACACTTGATAAAATGCAGGCTCACAACTCAA
>CALLFA010000188.1 GCA_937997635.1 uncultured Saprospiraceae bacterium
AGTGGGCCCACAGGGACTTGAACCCCAGACCCTCTGATTATGAGTCAGATGCTCTAACCAACTGAGCTATAGGCCCTGAATTTTTCAATTCGACTGCAAATGTAAGATAAAGGAAGTGGATTTTCAAAACTTACTGTTCCAAAGAATTGGATATATATCATCTATTCAGATTCCTTGAATAAATTTTACACTGGAATTTGTCAGAACTTTGTAAAGAGACTGATTGTACATAAGTCAAAAATAGCTCCTCACTCTAACAATTCCCTAATCTTCTCAATCTCTTTAATCGTCGTTGGCCCTAATCCTGATAACTCCAACTCCAAAACTGAAGATTTATTGATGACAATATGGGTAGGAAATGAAAACACACTATAATCATATATAGTATTTTGATTTTCAAGGATGATGTTGTAATGGAATGGATTCTCTGCAAGAAATTTTTCAAGTTTTTCCATTTTATCTATAGCAAGTGTGATAAAAACCACATTCTTGTCTGCATATTTTTTTACCAATTCATTTAGTTTTGGAATTTCTATCTGGCATGGTGTACATGCAATACTCTAGGGATATATCCGATTCGCGGATGAAGCCTGCTGATATTCTTCGGACTTGGCATACATACTCAAACAAACCAAAAGATGAGGACGACAATTTTATCATGTAATGATTCTGGAGAATAATCTTTTCCTGAAATACCTTTTATGGTAAATGGTCCCAAAAAATTTAATTCCGTTTTATTTAGTCTTTTTTAAAGATTTATTCAGATGCTCAACATGACGGGCTCTGAGATTTTTTAAAAGCGCATAATCAAAGCCATTATAATCGGACAGTTTACTTAATTCCTCATAAAACTCAATTCTTGTTCCAGAATTCCAATCCTTAAATGCGATGTCATGTAATTTTGTGTGTTTCTTATTAAATAATTCTAAGGTATACAATAAGTCAAATTTTACTCTAGAATTTTCTTCGACTAATCTCGCCCAGTTTAAGTAGTTGTTGCCATATTGACTTTTGAAAATGGCAATAAATATGTCTGGTGCAACTTTAGAATTTTCTTTATTTACTTTATAGACTTCCATCAAATCAAACAAAGGTACGCCTTCCAGTGCTAAGTAATTATAGAAGGATTTGCTGGTATTATTTGTGTCCAGTTCTTTTTTATATAAGGCGTAATAATTGAAAAGAAAATCTTGAATCCTATATTCTTTACCAAGGTCTAGAATAGTCTTTACAGAGATTTCTTTTAGACTAGTTAACTTCTCTATGAACTCGGCAGATTCTTCAGTAATGTTGTCGTCTATATATTCTGTGTTTCCTGATACAATATGCGTGTACAGTGTATTGAAGTTGTGTATGACCTCTTCTTTTTTGTTGTTGCAAGACGTAAAGGTGAGGCAGAATATTGTAATTAGTGTATATCTCATTCGTTTATTTCTTTTGTCTGAATTCTGATTGGATTGTCCTAATCAACACTATATGAATGTCAATTTTGAATCCATACTATATTCAAGACAAGATTTCTCGCATCATGATTGACATCTTCACAGTATTCATAAAAGTCTTCAGGACTGATCTGATCTGTTTTGAAGAATATATCATAGTTTATTTCTGACGTAGAAATATCAATTATCTTTTGCTCTTTTTTGAATTCGTATGTTGCATTACTCGTTTCAAAATTATTTAGTTTGTAGATAGCGTCTTTGGGTAAATTGAAATGTGTCTTTTGCGAAAAAGAAATAGATTTGTCGATATCAATGATATATTTCTTTTTGTCACATGCTAAAGGTGTTACATAATTATAGACATTTAGAGGTTCGTAAGTTAGCACATATCCTTTTTGCCCAAACTCTTCAATTTTTTGCCATGCATTTTTAATGATATAATTTTCTGTTGTTGTGATTATATTTTCTTCATAATTATCAGAAATCTCTAACTTCGATGACGTAGTCACATCTAGAAAAATTGTCGAATACGTTTCTTTAAATTGTTGATCTAAGTCATTCACCGAATAGTGATCTAATACCGTTCTAATATAGTCAGCATTTTTACCATAAAACCTGGTTTTTACTTGTAGTGTTGCATCATCAGTTACACTTGGAAAGTCAAAAAATTCGATAATTTCAGTTTTATTCTTTTCTGCATCAGTATTCATTTTTTCTAGTGAATTACTGATTCCGTCAATAACCAAAGCCATACCATAATTATAAGAATGTCTTGAAGTTACTTTACCACCTTGTAAATAAAGAGAAGGGTCTAACCACATAATGTCATTGTCAATTTTTGCTTTTATTATTACGTGATCGAAATGCGAATGACCCGCAATATTTTTATCTAAGAATTTTCCAGAAACAGTATTTACCAATGCTGGGAAGACGTAGTCTACACCCGCTCTTTTAAGAAGCTGTATAGTCAACAAAGATTTATCTTTACAATCACCGTAATTTCGTTTTATCACTTCTTCCGGTGGTGATGGCATAATACTGCCAATACCTCCATTTACGGATGTATATCTAATGACATTTTGGACGTAATCAATGATGAGTGTTGCTTTCTTGTTTATGTTTTTTTCTTTACCAACAATGGACCGATACAGGCTGTCTATAGACTTAGAATCTGTTTCCTTAAAGAGACGGGTTGCCCATTTATTTACACTTGTCCAATCTTCGTGCGAACTTATTTCCATATAATTGAATGGGCTTTCTGATAAGGACATTGTTTCTTCTAGTTCAACTGGCAATACATTTTCTGAAGTTATAGCGTAAATGGAATCATTATTTTCTGTATATTTTTTCAAATTGAGACGTTCTGTGTTTTTTATATTGATGTTGAGAAATGAATCAATTGGAAATATAAGTTTACTAGGTAAGAGATCTACATGATTTGGAGCGCCAAGTACATAACCTCATGTATCTGGTTTTCATATATTGGATTAGAACCAATTAGAGTATAAGCTATTTCTATTTCATCATTCTTTCTTATATCATTCAGAATTGCATTTATTGTCATTGTCCCATTAAATATATTTTTAGATAAATCATCTTCGCTATTAATTAATTTGAGGTCTAATTCCTTTGTTCTCTCTATCAGTTCATTATTTCTGTAAATGTTGAGATAATGAAATTTTACTGACTGATATGTCGTATCGATTTCAATATTGATTTGTGATAAATAGTCTATTCCTGCACTGTTTACAACTTTTGTCTTATATCTAATAAAATATGAGTTTGTCTCAGTGTGATGAATTTGGTCGAATTTTGTGTAATAATATCCGTTTTGAATATTGTATTTGTCGACACTAGATTCTATATTCTTGTTATTTAAAGTTACCCATTCAGGGGCATTTGCTATTTCTACATATTGACTATGGATATTCTTGGTTAATAGTGTAAGTACGAGTATAAATATGTATTTAAACATAGTTGTAACATTAGATTAATGTTGCTCACTTAGCAACAGATATATGAAAGAAACGATAATTAGTTGTTTTCTCTACTTATTAATTTGGTTAAGATATACAAACAAACTGAATTTTGTAATTATTATGTGATTTCTTCGACGCGCACAATGTACAGACTCATAAAATACAGCTTCTTAATACAGAAATTATTTCGCAATCTCACTATACGCCACCAACGCCTCCACCAAATAATCAATATCCTCTTTCGTAATATAAACAGCAAAAGAAAACCGCAACGCATTCAAATCAAATGTCGTCATCGCACGGCAATCAATTTGCGCATGATCATACATATGCGTTTTGGCCTTTCTCACATCTTTTCGCAACACTTCCACGACTTGTATAGCTGCAGATAAACGATCCGGCGCAGGTGTTTTTAATTGTAATGCTGGTGTGGACCCTATTTTCGTGCGGAAGTATTTTTTTAATTCGTACGTCCTAGCTTCGATTTTGTTGATACCAATGGTATTAATAAAATCAATGGATGCACCGAGACCCATGAGCTCAGGTAAATTTCGCGTATTATAATTTTCTAAACGGCGAATGCTTTGGTCTTTATGGCCTTTACAAACAATCAATGGCTTAAGGTGATGTTGACTTGACTCTTTGGCATATAAGACTCCCATGCCTTTTGGAGAAAATAGCCACTTATGTGTGCTTGCCGTATAAAAGTCGCAGCCAAGGTCAGCAAGGTTGACATCAATCATCCCAGGTGCTTGTGCGCCATCCACGGCAACTAATATACCATGCTCGTGTGCCAGTTGTGATACTTCTTTTATTGGCAGGATCATCCCATTTGTGTTGACGATATGGGCGATGGATATGATTTTGGTTCGTGGTGTTATGGCATCTCGATACACTTGGACCAGCTCAGCCACACTGTTTGGCATAAGTGGCAGTTCGGGTCTGATTATCTTGATGCCTTTACTTTCGTGGAAGACTTCCCAACAGATACTTCCTGATGTGTGTTCGTGATCTGCTAAGATGATCTCATCTCCTGCTTGCAGATCAAAGCTTCTGGCAATGAGGTTCATGCCTTCAGTGGTGTTGTGGATCAAGGCTATTTCTTCAGCAGAGACAGAAAATAAATCGCCTATGTTTTGTCTGACAGTCTCTTTCTCATCATCCCAATCCCCCCACATGAATTTAGAGGGATAATTGTCAAGGGTGTCTCGCGCATCTGATGTCGCACGTCGCACAGATATCGGAGAAGATCCCAATGAGGCATTATTAAAGTAGTGGAGTCCGGGAGTGAATTCAAATTGTGATTTGACTAATTCCCAAAAAGATTCAGAGTTGTCAGAAGAATATTTACTGAAATCTATCGGAGAAGGATTTTCTTTCCATAATCTCAGGCCTGCTTGCGGCAACGTTAACCCTAGGCCAATAGATTGTAGAAATTTGCGTCGTCGGTGGTTAATCATGTTAGAAAGATAAACAAGATTTGGCCATCAGAAAATTGTTTGCTTTGTCAAGGCGTGTCTATCGTTCTAAATGTCAAATTTACTCTGGGGCTCGTGACTTTTTTTGTTGGTGGTAACCTGTGCAGCCAATGATCCTGTGTTGTTCCTTTCATCATAAGTAGACTACCGTGTTGTAATATCAGCTCCACCTTCTCTTTGGTCTCTTTGTGTTTCAAAACAAATTTGCGTTCTGCTCCAAAACTTAAAGAGGCAATCGCTCCATGGATCAACAATTCCTTTTCATTGTCGGCATGCCATCCCATCCCTTCGCTACCGGTATGATAGAGATTGAGTAGACAGGAATTGAATGTATCTCCTGTTTTATTTTCAATGATTGTTTTTAATTCTTGAAGTTCATCAGTCCATGGCAATGCTCGTTTGGTGCTTTTAGAATAGGTGTACTCGAAAGGATTGTCTCCGTACCAAGCTACTTTTCGTTTGGTGATTATTTTTTTACCAAACATATACAATTCATCCTTTCGCCAATCGATAGTCCTTAGTAAAGCATGTAGATAATCATCAGAATTACTTTCGCTTATCAAGTCATTCCAATATTCTACTGTACCATCTTTGGGGAGCAAATTCATACATGTTTTGATTTCATTTTTCTATGAATGCATGTTCAATTGTTTTAAAATGACATTTACATTCTTCCACTATCTTGCAATAAGTTAAATCCATATTTTGAGATTTAGCAAATGAGATATAACTTAAATGTAGGAGGAACTTTATATTACTATCTAATTACACTATCCGCACTCTTTATAGTGATAACGAAATACCCCACTTAGAAATGACAAAAGCGTCAATGGCTAGTGTTTAATTGGAATCATTGTGTTACTGGTATGTTACTTTCGCTTTATTCGCAACCTTCTATAAATGCATGAAATAAAGCCTGACTTTTAACTTCGAAACCAGCTTCCATCAAAATATAGCTTCCAGCATTGAAGTCTATCGTTTCCCCACTTTGAATGATGCCATTTGATTCAATTCCGATCCTGACTACTTGCGAATTCTGAACTGTATTGTTGTCAGACTGGATAGCATAATCCAAGCATTCCTGCTCACAAAATTCGAGTTCGATATTATCGATGAATACTTGATTTGCATTAATACTGCTATGACATCTTAATCTAAACACAGTCGTCGGACTTAGTGTCGTTGAAGAGATTTCAATTGATTCTTGATAAACAATATTATTTTGAAACTCGACTCCTGATTTCCAGTCTTCATATATGGTGAATGTATTTCCTCCGTCTATTGATATTTCTAAGAAAAAGACGTGATTTGACGCCATGTTAACGGCCTGATAGTCAAATTTGAAATTCAAAGTACCTGCAGAGGTCGACATATCCATGATTGGTGAATTTACCGAAGAAGATTCAAACGAGTTATCTCTGATGCGATATGAGAAACTTCCTGAAGGACTAAATGCAGACATGACTCTATTCGCGTCATTGCCTCCTGAGAGCCAAAATCCGCTGTTTTGTTCAAAGTCATCCGAGGATAGTATGTCACATTCATCGAGTGTATCACACACACCATCGTTATCTGTGTCTTGAGACACCCCACCTTCGCAGAGACAATTTGTTGTATAGGTTTCTCCTGTTGTGCATTCATCTCCATCATCACATGGTTGACCAATGAGACTATCATCAAAATTAGGGCACTGGTCTTGATCATTACAAACTCGATCTCCATCACTATCTGTATCTTGGATTTGAGCGCATGTCCGTCTATGGAGCATTTGATTGGCCTGTGTGACCCATACTTCACCATTCATTCCCATGGAGTAACTCGTACCTCCTGATCCTCCAATTGGGATATAATTTCCGCCGCCAATATACTCATGTACAACACCATCTCTAGACAAACAGTAATACTTAAAATCTCCATGAGGAATACTGGCATCAATCGCTTTGAATTGACCCTTAGGCGCAGCTTCTAAAAAACCAGTATTTTGATGCCAATGATTTAGGCTATCCAAACTGATAACCAAAGCTCCTCCATTTGGTCTTGCATCAATTCGCCAAGCTATCCCTAAATTAGACTCCTGCTGCAAGCTAGATCCATTCCATCTATAGACTTCATTATCAGCACCAACAACAAAAATGTGAGTCCCATGAATACCGACATCTATGCCTGTCCCTGGTATCTGGATAAAGGTACTTCCATTCCATCTATAAATTTTATTGTCAGTTGTTGTTATCCAAGGTGTGCCATCTCCTTCTACATCTAGTCTTTCAGCAGTCACTAATGATGAAAAATTATTCCATTGATTTAGGCATTCATCCCTTTGGTAGACAATGTTGTCCGCACCAATCATGAAGGTCTCTCCTCCACCTGTGCCGACATCAATTGCAACACCGGGTATGACTTCATATCCTTCGAATTCGCCTACACAATTGCATTCACAATCGTATACATCATTGACAGTACACGCGTCTCCATCATCACATGGATTCCCTACGATACAAGGAGCATTAGTGGCTGTAATGTTTGTAGGAATTCCTATACAATTGCAGTCACAATCATACGCATCATTGGCAGTGCAATAGTTACCATCGTCACAAGGTTCACCTGAAGTACATGGACTGTTTTGGGGATCGTATGTCGGGTCAAGATCAGTGCATTCACAAAACTCAAAGCTAGTACCATCTACTGATATGGTTTGGGTCATGGCTGAGATTGTTACCATTTGTGTGCCAGATATATCCGTCCGGATACAAAACTCTTGTGGTGTATAAGCTGGGAGATTCGGACTCGGATTTACATATGAATAGGGATAATAATTAATGTCAATAGTAACAGCAGCTTGTGCTTCAGAGAAACCAATGAAAAAACAAATTTCTGCTGAGATATCTAAATTTGGAAATTGATATGAAATCGTATTGCCCTGAGCCATAAGTGCAGATTCTCCATCAGGTAATCCATTTGCTTTTTCAGGATCTTCAACATCAGCAGAATTGGAAACTACAGTTGCGCCTGCTGTAAATTCATTACCAGGACATTTACACTCTGCGTTTGTAGACGGTCCTTGGTTATTGATGCAAGCATTAAAATCATCTAAATCCCCCTCTAGTAAAGTAATAAAATCTCCGTCGCAGTCATTGGCTAAATCTGTCATAAAACCTGCTGGCTCCACGCCATCAATCACTCCATCAGCAGTACATGGATTATCAGGCATGACATCTACGGCATCACAAATACCATCACGATCACTGTCTTCTTCTTCTTTACCGACACATTCGCATGAACTATTCCATACATCATTATAGGTACAAGCATTTCCATCATCACATGATGTGCCGATTAAATTATCATCAATGCCAGGACAGCTGTCTGCGTTATCACAAACACCATCATTATCTGAATCTGAAAAGTCACCTCCCAATATTACTTGTAATTCTAAAATATGAATAAAGTTTCCGCCGGGATTGTTGCCTGATTTTTGTAGTCGCACAAATCTTCCAAATTCCCCAACGTTGACAGTAATTGTTGCTTCATTTGATACATTCCCTAACTGAAAGGTGAAGTCTGCATTGGCTAACGAACTCGTTAAATCTGTGTTAGAAGGGAATGGTGTATCTGCTACCAAAACATAGACATTGTTGAGCCTTTCACTACAGCAGGAGGTTCTGTTCCATATGACTATATCATCTATGTTTTGTGCACTTCCCAAGTCTAGATCTATCCATTCATGTGGAGAATCGCCATTGGTATGTGCGAACAAGTTGGTGCCGATAATATCATCATTCACATTTGATGCATCAGCAGAGAAAAAGGTAGAACTCATGGAAGGCGTTCCAACTAAGGCAACATTCATGTTATTTGGGCAATTACAATTTTCGGAAGCACCCATATCTATCCATTGCTGTATTCTCTCTATCTCACCATCATTTAATGAACCACCAACGCGCTGATTCATCGAAGGAAATGGAATTGCTGTACCGCAACCATCATAATTATTTATATTGATAACATCAACTAATGTGCTACCAGTAGAAATCGAAGGTCCACATATGTCTCCCCCAAGTAAAAAATCATCGTAACTATCCAAACGCAGTCCACCTAATGCAGCAGGACCATGACATCCCAAACAGCCATTGTTCGAAAACATGGCTCCAATTTCATCCCAACTTGCTAATCCGTTGTCACAAGGATCACCTGCGATATTAACAAAACCATCCGGTTGCGTACATGCAAGGATAGAATCATTAACATTACCCAATCCGTCCCCATTGGCATCTCGATACCACCTTGTCTGACCAGCCCCATTACATACTCCGCATATATCAACTGTACCATTACAACTATTGGGATCAATATTGAATTGTACCTCTGATAGGGTTGCACAAGAATTGCCATACGTGTTCAATATTGTAAAGAGAATTTCCTTAACAAAGATACCTCCGAAGTCTGGCCCTTGGAATCCTGTGTACGAGGGCTGCTCATTGGCTTGGGGAAATCTATATGTCCCTAATTCTGTCCAAGATGTTCCGTCTGTACTATAATCTATGACAACATCTCTAGCTCCAGCATTACTTTGACCTGTTTGGTTGGCATTCCAAATCCAAGTATCCGCAATACTCTGGGGTGCTTCAAATTCAAATTGAATCCAATGGCTCACGCCACGTTGGTTGTTCGGATTTGTTGTTAATTGGCAAGAGGTCCAACTATCATTCCAGTTGTTTCCAGTATTGGAATAGCACTGCCCTGTCAGTTCATTTATTGACACTAACGCTGAGATGAGTACACACAGAACTAAAAGTTTTTTTCGTATTATTTCCATTACATTCAGTTAAACAAGAAGATCTAAACTAAAATGACCTTTGACAATTTAAAATTCCCACGCATTTATATTATTAAGTATTCATAAACCCTAAAGGTGCGCCACCAGATGCTGGGTCGTAAAAGTTATTGATATTAGGGATAATCTGATTTAAATCAGATGATGACGCCCCAAACCAAAGTGCCAATTCTGCAACAAATTCATCGACTGCTGTGGTGGGTATCAATCTTCCACCTCCAACGTCCAATTGGTTATCTAAATACAAATCAGGATATTGACCATAGATTCTTTTGCCATTCACAGCACCTCCCATAACTAATTGAATACCTCCCCAGGCATGGTCAGTGCCATTTCCATTTGATGTCAGTTTGCGACCAAAATCTGAAATGGTAAAACTTGTCACATCATTTTCGAGACCTAGTTCTTCTAAACAGGCATAAAAAGCAGTAAGAGCTTCACTAAGATCTTCCATTAGATTATAGTGGTCTGCATTACCTGAATTAGAATGGATATCGTGCCCACCTTGTCCAACTACAAATACTTGATTTGCTGCTCCCAGTGTATCCCTAGCTGCAATGGTTCTGGCAACCATTTGAAGTTGTTGACCAAGAGATGTATTAGGGAACACTGTATTAATGGGCGTTATTCCAGCAATTGCTGCATCAAATTCAAACGAGTTTCCTTTAGCGTTAGTTATACTGTTTGCATAAGCTTTTTGCAGTACGTTTTGATATGTTTGCTCCATCAAATTATCAATGGTCTGTCGCTTATTAGTCTCATAAAAGCTTGTATTGCTTGCTCCTGTAAGTAAGGTGACTCCTGTTCCTGTATCACTTATTTTAAAAGGGGCAACAATATTACCTTGTAGGATTTTTTGAGTCCTGTGGGTAGTGATATTCATGGATATGTTTTGCCCACTATTGTTGGTGTGCAGTATGTCAGCCATTCGACCAGCCCAACCAGTGATACTTTCATTTGCTGATTCAAGTGCCAATCCAGTTTGCCAAATTCTACTTTGGTCAACGTGAGAAAATATACCTCTAGGTACATTCACCTGTGCATTCCAGGAAGCCAAGCTAGTGCGTTCAAAGAGGGTGCCTACATTAGCTACAAAAGCAAGATTCTCATCCTCAAATAGTGTTTGCACTCCTGCCATATTGGGATGGACTCCATAATCTTTTCCATCAGGATTTAATGGATTGATCGCTAATAAATCGGCTTGCGGAATTGCAGCAGAATTTCTTACTTCTGCATATTCATTGTAAGCATCATTACTTCTTGGTACAAGCATATTAAAGGAATCATTGCCTCCTTCCAGATTGATGCAAACTAGTGCCTTATATTGATTTTGCACATATGGGTTTCTGTTAAATCTAGCCGCTGCCTTGATCAGTCCAAGGCTGCTAATACTAGAATAAAGGGTTGCCATACTCATCCCCGTACAGCCATGTGCTGCTTGTTTTATAAATTTTCTTCTACTCTTTTTCATGATATACCATGTTCGGTTAGAAATTTTGAAGCCATTACTTTTGAATGGGAAAATCAGAAATCATAACAAAATAAATAATGTCTTTTGTTGCTTGAGTACTATTGTAGCCATTTACATTTGCAATATTATCATTGATGGCATCTGTAATGATACTCCGTGTGCCAGCAGTTAGATTCCCTCCACACAATAAGATGTCAAGACGGTCTAGCAAACCACTTATTCCTTGAGTTTGGTAGGTACTTATCTCATCTGAGAAGTCCAGGGTAAGTCTTTGTGTTGATCCTCGATTTAAGCCTACCATGCCTGAATTTGAAAAAACATAATTATATAGTGTTGAGTATGATTTGTCCACCATGTTTTCTACTTTATTGATGTAATGGATGGCAGTATTTGTATTTAATATTTGAAATTCAGGCGAGACTAAATTTTCTTCTTGTACAAATTCTGCTTCCGCAAAATTCGGCTCAAAGAAATTAAAGACTGAGGGTGCTTGCCAAAATGTCTGTTCCAGTTCTATGAATTCATTTTCATCCCTAATGTATATTCTACCTGATGAACTATTAATGTCAAAGGCTTTTGCCAACTTCAAACAGCGTTCTAGAGGTTGCATTAATTTACCAGTTGTTGGGTCATCGACCAGACTACAATCTCTTGCTTCGGGGTCGAGTAAAATGGCTCTCACCACAGCTCCCATATCTCCTCTGACTCCTTGGCCATTATTATTAAATGCAGATGCTACTCTATTGACATAAGCAGGACTCGGATTGGACTTGACCAAATGTTGTATCATCAAGTGACCTATAAAAGGACCGACGTTTGGGTGATTAAACAGAATGTCAAGGGCGTCATTGATATCCTCTAAGGCCGTTCGGCCAGGAGGTAAAATGGTGCCGTCTATCATTCGTTTAGAGACTTTGGAATGAAATTGTTCAAAAGATTTAAGAGGAAGTTCAGTCGCTAAAGGCGTATGAGACACTTCACTAAACGTTGTATTCGTATTTCCATCAACATAAGCCGCTGCTCCTAGGCCCGTAAATACTTTTGCTAGTTCCTGTATGTCATATATATCGTAGGTTGGAATAGAATTCCCATTTGCATCAAGCTTATGCGTACCATCATTGTTTAATTCAAAAAGTCCAATGGTAAATAATTGCATGATCTCTCGTGCATAATTTTCATCAGGAAATACTTTTAGTCCAAAATCAGACTTGTGATTTTGGAAATAAGTCAGATAGGAACCCATTTGAATACTCAGAGTTACATTCTGAAGAATATCTCTAAAGTTGCCAAATGCATCTTCATAAAGAAAATCAAAGTATGCAGCCATACCTGTAGCCTTCTTAAAATTCACCCCATATCCTAGATTAGTTACAATAATCTGACTCAATGCATTAGCTACTTTTAATCTTAGAGTTGCTTCATCTTGAAAGACTTTTCCATAAAACGCAAAGGCAATTTGTTCGTGTCGGTCAGTATACAAAGACGCACCGATGTTATTTAAAATATCATTGTTGATCTCAGCATGTCGATCTTTAAAATTTTGAAATGGCATTGTCATTTGCTCGTCTAGCCATGTCTTGATCCCTATAGAATTCACATACTCAATGTCTTCCCAATTGTGTCCAAGAGTAGCTTGTCCTAAAAACCGCGAGGCAGCTGGAAGATCAGGAAATAACTCTTCACCTGTTAACACATCTATTCCTTGAGTATTTGTTAACGTATCTCCAACATTCACTTGAACACCAACATAATTACCTGATCCAATATGGTCAGGATATAGTTGTCCATATATTTGGATTGTACAAAATAATGAACATACAAGACCATTAAATATGAATAATAGCAGTGACTGTATTTTCACTCTATCCATGAATTTGCGTTTTAAATTAAAAGTAATTGTATCTGATAGCATCAAGAGGCCGAGACTAAGTTTTTTTATTTAAGTACATTAGATTAAGGGTATATGTCGTAGCAGTTAAGCCAGAGCCTTACAAATATAGGCATTTTTACATATTGTTTGTATAAAATCTGAACCTGTATGCAGGGTGTATATCAAATTGCATATTTTCTTATATTTAACTGAAAATGCAAAACACAATCACCTCTTGATATCCAAATCTTACAAAACCAAAGTCAGTAAACAAGACAACATCCTCTGGAGTAACCACATCCCGATCCCTCCTAAAATAGCCAAATGTTTCCTAAATGACAAAGTCAAGAGAGTCATCTGTACCATCGACGAAGACTTTTCTTTCCATTGTGCGATCTTATCTCAAGGTGACGGCAGTCATTTCATCATTTTGAGCAAAGAAAAAATGAAAGATCTTGAGTTGATGGTCGGTACAGAGATCAGTGTCAAATTGGAAAAAGATGACAGCGATTATGGGATGCCGATGCCTGAAGAATTTGAAGAATTGTTGTTGATGGATCCTGAGGCGGATGAGTGCTTTCACAAATTAACGATAGGCAAACAACGCAGTTTGTTGTACATCATCGGCAAACCAAAACGGAGTGAGACGCGGATCAAGAAAGCTGTCGTCGTTGCGGAATATTTAAAATCAACAGGTGGCGTACTTGATTATAAAGAACTGAATGTAGCGTTTAGGGAGGGGTAGTTTTGTTAATGTTTAATTTTGAATTTTGAATGTTTAATTGTTCGAAAAGAAGGGGGAAAACTTCGAAGAGGGAATGTTGTGCGATTAGAAAATCTTGTTAATGTTAAATGTTTAATTGTTCGTAAAGAAGGGGGAAAACTTCGAATGATAAATCTTGCTAATGTTTAATTTTGAATGATAAATGTTTAATTGGTCGAAAAGAAGGAGAAAAACTTCGA
Organism: uncultured Saprospiraceae bacterium; assembly: GCA_937997635.1. Taxonomy (GTDB): domain Bacteria; phylum Bacteroidota; class Bacteroidia; order Chitinophagales; family Saprospiraceae; genus CALFUK01. The sequence goes on from CALLFA010000188.1 coordinate 14,035, forward strand.
ATGATAAATCTTGTTAATGTTTAATTTTGAATGTTGAATGTTTAATTGTTCGAAAAGAAGGGGGAAAACTTCGAATGGTGAATGCGATGTTGCTATTAGAAAAAATCGAGACTGTTCATTAAAGTGTGTCTTATATCTTTAGAATATGAATAGCAAAAAATTATTAGAAAGCTTAGAGAAAGATCCTGAATTAAAAGCAAGATTCAAAGATCATTTGTATAACAAAAAGCCATTATTTGGAGAAGAT
>CALLFA010000189.1 GCA_937997635.1 uncultured Saprospiraceae bacterium
TGGATTGCCTCTATTTCTTCACATACTTCTTTTGATAACTTGATGTTAATGCTTGCTATGTTTTCTTTGAGTTGATCCAAATTGGTCGCGCCGATGATGTTACTCGTCACAAAGTCTTGTTGGTTTACGAATGCCAAAGACATTTGTGCTGGAGTCATCCCATGCTTCTCCGCTATCTCTATATATTGCTTTGTCGCTAAATGACAGTTATCACTTTTGTATCTCTTCATTCCTTCAAATCGATTTATCCGATCAGTCGGCTTATCAATTCCTTTATGATATTTACCACTTAACAATCCAAAAGCCATAGGCGAATAAGCCAAAAGCCCCGCATTATCTCTTATGGACATTTCAGCAAGACCGACTTCATACAAACGATTCAATAAATTATAAGGGTTTTGTACAGACACAAATTTTGTCAATCCATGCACTTCACAGAGTCTCATATAATTAGAAAATCCCCACGGAGACTCATTAGAAATGCCCCAGTGTCTGATTTTACCTTCTTTGATGAGTGAGTTAAGCGTTTCGATTCTTTGCAAAAAGGTATCTTCCCAGCCTTCTTTATGTTTATACCCTCTTACTCCAAAAAAATTGGCAGCTCTTCCTGGCCAATGCAATTGATATAAGTCGATGAAGTCAGTTTGCAGTCTTTGGAGACTTCCTTCTACAGCAGACCGTATATTTTCTTCAGGAAAATCAGTAGCTTCTCGAATGTGTTTTGTGTATGGACCAGGACCAGCAATCTTTGTTGCTAGAATCACCTCACTTCGTTTGCCAGGGTTATTCTTAAACCAATTGCCAATGATTATTTCTGTTTTGTAACTCGTCTCTGGACTAGCTGGAACTGCATATAATTCGGCTGTATCCCAAAAATTTACACCTTGGCTCAGGGCATAATCCATTTGTGCATGGCCTTCTTTTTCTGAATTTTGATTACCCCAGGTCATTGTCCCTAAACAAATCACACTGACATCTAAATCTGTTTTACCTAGTTTTCTATATTCCACTTGATATACTTGTTTGAACAGGCAAATGTAAAAATTCGAAGGCGTACGAAAGAATATATTTGAGGGCGCTTTTCTGTTTCGTTTTTCGGTTGGCTAAGTAGATTCTTATTGTACTCTTTAATTAACAGCTACAATAATTCATCGAAGGAATTCGACGCTACTAAAAACAAAGTACCTTATATAAGTTCTTTGAGCGTCTCCCAAATGTTTGCCATCACGACTACCTGACCTTGTTCATTTGGATGCTTGCCGTCTGGCAAATTTAATGAATCAATCTGAGCAACATTATTCAAGAAAAAAGGTATCAATCTTGAGTTGTCGTCTTTGGCTAAATCCGGATAAATCTTGTTGAAGGCTTTCTCGTAATCAACACCCATATTTGGTGGAGAATACAACCCTGCAATGATAATCTGCACATCTGGGTATTTTGCTTTCACCTTATCAAGAATAGCGTCTAAATTTTTTCGAGTTTCTGTGACATCCAGTCCACGAAGCATATCATTGGCTCCCAACTCCAAAATAAATATGTCTACTTGCTGATTCAATACCCAATCTATTCTGCCCAATCCACCAGCTGATGTCTCGCCACTCAATCCAGCATTAACTACGGTGTATGAATGATCCAGGTCAAGCGAAGCCAATTTTTGTTGGAGTAGATATGGCCAAGCTTTATCTTCATCTAGTCCATATCCCGCTGTGAGGCTATTACCAAAACAAAGAATTGTCTTTTTTGATTTAGCCATATTGGTCTTAATTTCTTCTTTTTTGACATCGGTTGTAACAACTTCTTTTGATGCAGATTGTTCTTTAGAGGTGCATCCATTGTTGAATATGACAATCATTAACGATAAGATCAATAATAACTGCATTTCTGATTTACACATACATTTCTATTTTTTAGAATAAAATCTTAATTATAGATACCCAAATGTAACATCTTCTTGTTTTAAGAAGTTTTAATTGAGGCAAATATGATACGAAAAGCTATATGAATAAAATACTTGAAGTAGAAAATCTGACTAAAATATACAATAGCGGTGAGAGAAGTCTTACCGTACTCGATCAAATCAATTTTTCAGTCGAAAAACGCGAAATCGTTTCGATTGTAGGTCCGTCTGGAAGTGGAAAAACAACACTGTTAGGTTTGTGCGCTGGTCTTGACAAAGGGACTTCAGGAAAGGTATCCATACTTGACAATAGATTAGAAACGATGACTGAAGATGAAAGAGCCTCACTTCGGAACAAGTTTGTTGGATTTGTCTTTCAAAATTTTCAATTGATACCAACATTAACCGCTCTTGAAAATGTCATGATCCCACTTGAACTACAAGGGCAAAGCAATGCAAAAACAATCAGTAAGGATCTATTGTCTAGAGTTGGCCTTGGGGATAGATTGACACACTACCCTAGTCAGCTATCAGGAGGCGAACAACAACGGGTCTCCATTGCACGCGCTTTTTCTAATGCTCCAGAAATACTATTTGCCGATGAACCTACTGGCAATTTAGATGAAGATACAGGCATTAAAATCGAATCTTTGCTCTTTGACTTAAATAAAGAGAAAGGAACTACATTGATTATTGTGACACATGACTTAGAACTTGCTGCAAAAACAAATCGAATCATCAAATTGAAAGGTGGAAAAATTGTCTCTGACACGCCTTCACTTCAACCAGTTGTATAATTAATCACATGAGTCAATTGTCTTTTCTAGTTAGGACTGCCTTTAGAGATAGCCGTAAGAATATACGAAAGCTCGTTATGTTCATGTCTTCTATCATCTTAGGGATTGCCGCATTGGTAGCGATAAATTCGTTTAACAACAATCTAGTCAGTGATATCGATGATCAGGCTGCAGGTTTATTAGGCGCAGATCTAGCCATTACAGGTAACAGACCGCTCACGAAAGATTTGCAATTGGCAACGGATTCATTGAACTCAAAACGCGCTGAGGAAATGGAGATGTTTTCTATGTCTTACATTTCAAAAACAGATGCTTCTCAGTTTGTCATGGTCAAAGCAATAGAAGGTGATTTCCCCTTTTATGGAAAAATACTAACGGAGCCTGAAGATGCCTATCTCAACTATCAGGAGAAAGACCATGCACTCGTAGATCATGGCTTAATGCTCGAACACAAACTAGAAGTTGGGGATAGCATCAAACTTGGCACAAAACATTTTTATATTTCAGGAAGATTAAAAAGTGCCTTTGGAAGTATTGCAGCCACGTCATCATTTGCTCCAGCAGTTTACATCGGCAAACAATATTTAGCCGAAACGAATTTAATACAACCAGGAAGTATGATCAATTATGCCTATTACTTCAAACTGGATGATCCATCGATCGCAGACACATGGGAAGAAGACAATAATGATAAATTCAGAAATGAAAGTTTGCGAATAGAGACGATTGAAGAACGCAAAGAAAACCTTGACGAAGCATTCTCATCATTAAACAACTTTCTCAATCTGATTGCGCTTGTTTCTCTCTTGTTAGGCTGTATTGGAGTAGCATCCAGCATACTAATCTATGTCAAACAGAAGGTGCCATCCATTGCAGTCTTTAGATGTTTGGGTATGACTTCCAAGCAAGCAATGGCTGTATACATTATCCAGATCTTTGGACTTGGTTTATTGAGTGTGATTATCGGTGCAGCATTGGGCTCAATCATACAGGTGTATTTACCTGTCATTTTCAAAGACTTCTTACCGTATGAAGTTGTCATGAGTGTGTCGTGGAAAGCAATTATAGAAGGGATTGTGGCTGGTTTAGCTATGGCGATGTTATTTGCTTTAGCACCACTATTAGGAATTAGAAAAATAAGTCCGCTCCGTACGTTACGCACTGACATGGCTGACAAAGGAAGCGATCCATTAAAGATTTTAGTTTATATTCTCATCGTACTTGGTGTGTTCTTATTCTTATATCAGCTGACAAATGAAGTAAGTTCTGCAGCAGTCATGTCCATTGGCTTACTTGTCTCCTTTTTATTGCTATATGGGTTTTCCATTTTAATGATGTGGGCCATAAAGAAATTTTTCCCGAGAGGATGGAATTTTGTGTTTAGGCAAGGACTATCCAATTTATATCGACCTGACAACCAAACCAAGACTCTTCTTGTGTCTATGGGACTTGGTACAGCTGTATTGACTACCCTATTCATCATTCAAGGCTTGATTCTAAAAAATGTCGACTCTATGGATGCTGGTAATCAGCCCAACATGGTATTGTATGGTATAGAAAAGAAACAAGAAAACGAACTTAAAAAAATCACTGAAGAATTTGATTTACCAGTCATACAGCAAGCTCCAATTGTCACAATGCGAGTCGCTGGATGGAAAGGAAAATCAAAAGAAGAATGGCTGGCAGACACGACACGTACTGCTCGACGCTGGGCGATAAATCGAGAAGCAAGAGTGAGTTATAGAGACTACTTAGAAGACGATGAAGAATTATTGAGAGGAAACTTTACAGGAGAAGTAGTGCCTGGTGATTCCATTCTTATTTCGCTTGATGAAGGATACGCAGAATCATTGGATGTTGATCTTGGTGACGAGATCACATGGAATGTACAAGGCACTATGATGACCACTTACGTAGGAAGCATTAGGGATATTGAATTCCGCTCTATGCGAACCAGATTTTTTATCCTTTTCCCAAATGGTGTATTGGAGAAGGCCCCACAGTTTTTAGTCTTTGTCACAAAATCACCAAACACAGAGACGACAGCCGCCTATCGAAGTAAAGTCGTCAAGACCTTTCCAAATATATCGGTAGTTGATTTGGGAATGATCTTATCTACTCTAAATGGCATTTTGAGTAAAGTATCTTACATTGTAAAATTCATGGCGGGGTTTAGTATTCTCACAGGATTGATCGTTCTGATCAGTTCATTGCTTTTGAGTAAATTTCAGCGAGTAAAAGAAAGTGTGTTATTAAGGACGATTGGAGCCTCTAAAAATCAAATTCTAAAAATAAACGCAACTGAATATGGTCTACTTGGTAGTCTTGCTGCCCTTACAGGCATCAGCATATCATTGGTTGCAAGTTATTTCTTAGCTACACGTCAATTCGAATTGGATTTTTCTATTGAATGGTGGCCATTGATAGCAGTCTTTTTATTCATAACTGGAATGACCATTTTTATTGGCTTGTTGAATAGCCGAGATGTTGTTAATAAATCTCCATTGGAAGTATTGCGGCGGGAAGCTTAATTTCACTCATTCTCATCCAATTTCCAGCAATCCCTTTGGGTTATAACTACTTAAGCACAATCATTTTCTTAACCATGTTGCCATATTTAGACTCAACTCGATAATAGATCAGTCCAGTATGATTTAGTTCATCTTTAGATACGGTAAGTTTATTTTTACCTTTTGAAAATTCGGATGTTGATTTTGTAAGTAGTTTTCCATCTGCAGTATAATACGATAAAGTCACTAATGAACGATCAGGTAAATCGAATGTGATGGTTGTTGCGTCATTAAATGGATTTGGTTCGTTTTGGAATACCTGGAAATCATCTTTCAAGACATCAAGTTGAATCGTAGACAATTTTTCTATCGTCTCGTACAATTCAGATTTTGTAACAGCAGATGATATGTTCATTACATTGCCCAAACTTCCTTGAGAATTACTTTCGACCCTCAATGTGAATAGTGGATCATCAGACAATTCTACTTTGTCTAATTCAGTATTCCAAGACACGGTCGACTTAGAATCGAAACGATGATAATTATCTTCAGCTATCGATAATTGGCCCGGAATCACCTCTAATAAGGTCAGCTCAGGATGCTCCAAGGTAAATTGTAACCCAAAAATCGAATGTAAATCATTTGCAAATACAGGAATATAAATCTCTTCTCCTTTTGCAAATTGGGCATCATTGATGTATAGTTTCTTGACATCCGTTGATCTTATCTCTGTAGAATAGATAGGTCCGTCTTCATTGACATCACCAATCTTGACCCCGATAAAATTGTATTCGAATCCGCTGAAGTTGAAGTCTTCAATATCGATGGATTCTGTAAAAGGCCATGGATTGAATTCATCAAAGAATTCAAAAGACTCATTTAAGAAAACCCAACTCGGAGAGTTAACAAATTCTATAGACTGCCCAAGAACTAACTGACGAATTGCTACAATATCAACCGCAGTAATATTAGCATCACTGTTCGCATCTGAGGCTATAATAGAATAAGGGTTATCAAAACTTTGAAGTCCCAAGATGTGTCTTTGGATCAATAAAATATCAAGTGTACTCAACCCTTCTGTATCATCACCTTCTCTACTAACTGTAAGATTATAGTCTTCCTGAATCGGATTAGAGGTAAATGCGTAACGGCCTTCGCTACCAGTAATTTGGTCTTTAGGAAACTCAGACAGATTCGCATTCAATGTCACTATAGCTTGAGGTATTGGTGCATTAGATGACGTCATGACACTTCCACCGATTGTCAGATTACCACCTGAATCGGGACTTTCACATGCGTCACTTATCATAAAATTCACTGTACAAAAGTTTCCATTATTACTCCTGTCCCAAACCCAAACATCTAAATCTACTGATGTCACTTGATCATCACAATTCAATGTGTATTGACTTTGGCTTTCAAATGAATCGTCATTAGGTCTTATTGGGTCTGCTCCAGCGGGTAAAATACTAAACCTTAACTCATCGTCTGAAGTGCAATTGTCAAAACTGCCAAAGTCAAATTCATTAGCCCAAACAACTATTTGCCCTTCTCTATCAGGAACATTACTGGTAAGACTAGTTAGGCAAAATGGTGTAGGCAATACAGAGTCTTCAAATGTGACTGTAGTAATGTGCGTCGTTTCATTGCCGCAGTTATCACTTGCAATCCAAATAATTGTATGAACATCTCCAACCTGCCCCTCCTGCGTATTCATCGATACAGAGCTACCAGTTGCTGTCTTACTTGCTATTTCTTCTCCATCTTTTTGAACAATAATAGTCCAAGTTATTGTTCCAGAATCAACAGATTCTCCATTACATCTGTCAGTCGCAGATACTTCAATATCATCAGATCCGCTACATTCACTAGAATCTGTCTTATCAGGATCATCAGAGCTAACAACAACGACATAGTCTGTAGGAGCAACAATATCTGGTCTTGTCTGGTCAATCACTTGTATCACCTGATCATAGGTATAATAGCCATCTCTATCTACCTCATCATATCTTAAATAATTTGTATCGTCCCATTCACTTGAATAGAAACAACCTGTACATTCAAATTGTGCCCAATCCTGAACAGCAACAAAAGAGTCTTGGTCTTGGTCTGTGTTATTATCATTTGAGTCCCATGCGCACCAATCAACTATTGTCCATCTTCTTATTATAATGAAGCACGCTTCTGAAGAAATAATTGTATCTAATTCTACGGAACTCCCTACCAATCCACAATCGGTTTGGCACCACACTGGTTCAGAAAGTTCTGCACCTGCTAAACATTCCATGGGTGCACCCATCTGGACGCTAGCAACTGACTCAATTGGCTCACCATCATCATTGCATTCTATGTTAATACCCTCTATGGTCGTATCGTCAAAATTAATTGGCCATTTGATCGTATATGGGTTTAATGTAGCTAAGTCTCCATCAATCGTGACAAGTTGCGTACAGAAAGGATCTTGTGGATCCACAACTCCATTTCCATCCAGATCAATAAACCACTCTCTTATCATCGTTGTATTCGCACAAGTGATACCTTCTTCTATTTCAGAAACAAGTA